>CAYHSW010000007.1:0-3821 GCA_964359405.1 uncultured Gammaproteobacteria bacterium
TGCGGCGGGGGAGGAAAAACTCAACCGGTTGTTGAAGCACCGCCGTCTGGCCAAACCATAAAAGCCATATATACAACAAAAGATGATATTCGTCCGAACAGATTTACTCTAAAAGCCGGGCAACCCGCCCGTTTTGAAGTTCTGGCAAAAGACAGCGGATCGGGGTGCATGGGAAGTATTACGGTTCCGGGGTTAACGGATAAAGTCGATCTTTTGACCGCCGGAAAGACATCAATATTTGAATTCACACCAAAAGCCGGTAATTATAAAATTACCTGCGCCATGGGAGTACCGAGAGGAGAAATAAATGTTAACTAATATAAAATTATCAGGGCTGACTTGTCCCGCTTGTCAAAAATTGACTCAAAACCGGATAGGGAAAATTTTCGGAGTAACTGAGGTTAAAGTTAATTTAGAATCGGGAAGTGCAGAAATAATTGCTGATCGGATTATTAATAATGAGGAAGTCGCTGCCGCGCTTCAGGGAACTCCCTATCAGGTTGAATCATGACGAAATTAGATTTTCAAGTTTCGGGAATGCATTGCCAGTCGTGCGAACTATTGGTTAAAGATGAAATATCTTCTGTAAAAGATGTGGAATCGGTCGATGTTGATCATAAAACCGGTTTAGGATCGGTAAAATTTACTAACGGTTATGCGGATAGAGAAGCAGTTTTAAAAGCTATTGAAAATGCCGGTTATAAAGCCATAATTACTTCGCCGCAAGAGACAACAAACCAGGTTTTAGAAGGAGAATTTATTATTAAGGGGACAATAAGGCCACTTATTAAGGGAGAAGATTCTGTCACCCCGCCCGTGACCGGAACACAAAAAGCCAATTTATCTTTATACGGCATGCATTGTTCGTCATGTGCGGCGTTAATTGAAAGATCAATAAAAAAAGTTCCAGGTGTTACCTCTGCGAATGTTAATTTTGCCGCCGAAAAAGCCATCGTGACTTTTGATCCGGCTGTCGCCAATCAGGAAGATTTAATTAAAGCTGTAGAAAAAGCCGGGTATAAAGCGACAGCAGTGGAAGATAAAAACCGGCAACAAAGCGAAATTTCTGATCAGTTTAAGAAATTTGTGGTTAGCTTTATTTTGTCCCTGCCCATGATTTATTTCATGCTCTTAGATTTCTTTGCATTTCTGCCTGGCGGAAAATTATTTTTACCCTATATTGGCATTATTTCTTTTATCCTGACGACTCCGGTCCAGTTTATTATTGGTCGTGGGTTTTATAAGGGGGCGTGGTCGGCATTACGGATGAAAACCTTTAATATGGACTCATTAATTGCCATCGGAACCTCCGTGGCTTATTTTTACAGCGTTATCAATTTTGTTAATTATTTTGCAACCAACGGCTCGTTAATTGGCCTTGAAGGGATGAAAATTCCGGAGCTATATTTTGAGACCGCAGCGTTTTTAATAACCTTTGTTGTTTTGGGAAAGTTTTTAGAGGCTAAAGCCAAAGGTAGGACGTCGGAAGCCATAAAAAAATTAATGGGTTTACAGCCAAAAACCGCCCGGTTGGCTGATGGACGGGACATTCCAATTGATGAAGTCAAGACCGGCGATATTCTTTTGGTTCGTCCCGGGGAGAAAGTCCCGGTTGACGGAGTAATTACAAAGGGCTATTCAGCCATTGATGAATCAATGATTACCGGTGAAAGTTTGCCGGTCGAGAAAAAAGAAAATGATAATGTTATTGGGGGGACTATTAATAAGACCGGCAGTTTTGAATTTAAGGCTACTCGGATTGGTTCAGAAACAACTTTGTCACAAATTATTAAATTAGTTGAGGACGCCCAGGGGTCAAAAGCCCCGATTCAAGCCTTTGCTGACCGCATTTCCGCCTACTTTGTCCCGGCGGTCATTATTCTTGCCCTCTTAACGTTTGTTACTTGGTTTTTTCTTCTTGGTTCCACTTTGAGTTTCGCCTTAATGGCTTTTACAGCGGTTATTGTGATTGCTTGTCCCTGTGCTTTGGGTCTTGCCACTCCGACAGCGATCATGGTCGGCACCGGTAAGGGCGCGGAGAATGGGATTTTGATTAAAGGCGGGGAACCATTAGAAGCGGCCTGCAAAATTAATACCATCATTTTTGATAAAACCGGGACCCTGACGAAAGGGAAACCAGAAGTGACGGACATAATTGGTGACGTATTGCCCATTGCTGCCAGTTTGGAAAAATTATCAGAGCACTCACTGGCCGAAGCTATCGTCAATAAGGCCGGGGATTTAAAATTATTTGATGTCAAAAACTTTGCTGCCATACCCGGTAAGGGGGTTGAAGGAATAATTGACGGAACTAAATATTTCTTCGGCCGGCCGCAGGCAACGGAAGAGGTTGAAAAACTTCAAAGCCAGGGGAAAACGGTCATGGCATTGTCAGACGAAAAGCAAGTTTTAGGACTCATTGCTGTTGCCGATACCGTCAAAGAAACATCTAAAGAAGCAATTGAAAAACTTAATAAAATGGGGATAGAGACATGGATGATTACCGGAGACAACCAAAGAACCGCCATGGCTATTGCTAGGCAAGTAGGAATAACTAATGTTTTAGCAGAAGTTTTGCCGGAAGACAAGGCTAATGAAGTAAAAAAATTGCAGGATATGGGGAAGAAAGTCGCCATGGTGGGTGACGGAATAAATGATGCCCCGGCGTTGGCGCAGGCCGATTTGGGAATTGCCATGGGATCGGGGACTGATGTGGCCATGGAAACCGGGGGCATTGTCATTATTAAAAATGATTTACGGGATGTGGTTTCGGCAATCGATTTATCGAAAGAAACGATGGGGAAAATTAAACAAAATATGTTTTTTGCTCTGTTCTACAATGTCATCGGCATCCCTATTGCTGCCCGGGTTTTTATGTTCGCCGGACTTATTTTAAAACCGGAATTGGCCGGTCTGGCCATGGCCCTAAGCTCTATTTCCGTTGTTGGCAATTCATTACTCCTGCGCGGTTTTAAACCCGGCCGTAAAAATTATATTTCCGCTTATGCACCAATTGCCATGGTTGTGGCTTTTACCTTGATATTTATCGAATTTGCAAAATTTAGTTCAAATATGATTGGAGTAAAATGACAGAACAACCAAAATCAAATAAACCCCTGATATTTATTTTTATTGCCTTCGCGGTCGGGGCCGTCATGGGGGGGATGTATACTAAGATAAATTTTTTGCAGGCGGGGTATCGCCCGGCAGTTACTGCCCCTCAGGTTCTTGCTGAAAATACTCAAGCTCCACCTGCCCCCGTCCCGCAAAAGCCGGCCAGCATTAATGTAAATGTTACCGCCGACGATCCGGTTCTAGGTAAAGCAAGTGCCAAATTAACAATTGTTGAGTTTGGAGATTACCAGTGTCCGTTTTGTGGCCGGTTCTTCAAAGAAGTCCAATCGGCTATTGTCAAAGATTATGTGGACACCGGTAAAGTTAAATTTGTTTATAAGAACCTCGCTTTCCTTGGTAAGGAATCGGTTGACGCAGCCAATGCTGCTTTGTGTGCCAAAGATCAAAATAAATTTTGGGAATATCATGACAAACTTTATACCAGTCAGAACGGGGAAAATCAGGGAGCATTTTCTCTAACTAATTTAAAGCAATTTGCCTCAGATTTGGGATTAAACTCCCTAAAATTTAACGCCTGTCTTGATGCTCAGAAATATGATTCTCAAGTCAAGGCTGACGTTGCCGAAGCTGGCAAAAACGGTTTCACCGGAACTCCAAGTACAGTGGTTGGCACGGTTCCTGTTATCGGAGCCCAACCATATTCCCAGTTTAAAACCATTATTGATCAGGAATTAGAAAAATTATGA
>CAYHSW010000007.1:3921-7616 GCA_964359405.1 uncultured Gammaproteobacteria bacterium
GTTTGTTTTTAAAATAAGTTCGGGAAATGTTTTATTTTACGGCCTGCTTCTGGCCTGCCCCCTCATGCATGTCTTTATGATGAAAGGCATGGACCACAGCGATCATAAAAAGTAGTATAATTTGCCGATGACAACTGTATACTTTCTCCGCCATGGAGAATATGAAGGCCAAGATAAATTTGTGGCGTTTCGGGCCAAGGGGTTTCCTCTAAACTCTCGTGGTAAAAACCAAATAAAAAAATTAGTCAGGGATTTTGCCAATGTTGCCGCAATTTATTCCAGCCCCATTACCCGTTGTCTGGAATCGGCCAAAATAATCGGGGAAAAATATAATTTGAAAGTGACCGTTGACGAAAGACTTACGGAAGTTAAGTCTCCGTTTAACGGGATTCAGAAAGATAAATTTTTGGAAATTAAAGGAAAAAATTCACTCTATGATTTACCGGCGCAAATTGCCAAAGGAGAGACCTTGGAAGAAATTGAAGAACGAATGAAAGGTTTTCTTAAAGAAATTTTGAGAGTTTATAAAAATAAAACCGTTGTTGCCGTGAGCCATGCTGACCCAATTATTATTTTACGTAAACATATAACTGGCAAAGATTTTAGAATCGAAGTTGGGGAGTATTTCAAATATGAGAAACAAAATTAACATTTTACTCATTTTAATTTTTGGGTTTTTTGTTACCGGTCTTTTGGTTTCAGGCAGACGCTTTGTGGAATTTGATTTACTAGCCACAAAATCTTTGCAAAATATTTTTCCCCGGTTTTTCGATTTTCCCTTTTCTGTTTTTTCCCTTTTAGGATCATCGGAAATAATCGGACTGCTAATACTGGCAATTGCCGCGGCGGTTTATTTTAAATACCAAAAAATCTTTTGGGGGTTGGGGGCAATAGTTTTTATTTATATTATTGAACTTTTAGGGAAGTTTTTTCTCTATCATCCCGGCCCGCCGGAAGAATTTTTCCGGTATTCGATTCCGTTTTTCTTTCCGTCCGGCGGTTTTGTTCACACCAATTATAGTTTTCCCTCAGGCCACGTCTCCAGGACACTTTTTCTTGTCATCATTTTAATTTTTTTAATCAGAAAAAAATGGGCTTATATTACCGGCGCTTTATTTGCCCTGATAATGATAATCAGCCGGGTCTATCTTGGTGAACACTGGCTGTCAGATACCGTTGGCGGAGCATTTTTGGGATCTTCAATCGGACTTCTGGCCGTCATGTTTTTGTAAATGATTAACCGTTTAATTTTTATTTTGTCAATTGCCGGTTTACTTGTTTCCGGCTATCTTCTGGAAAGATATATTTCCGGCGGCCGTATCGCCTGCGGTTCGGACTTCGGTTGCGACCTTGTCCGCCAAAGTGCTTATTCCCAATTTTTTGGTGTCCCCTTACCATTTTTCGGACTTATTTTTTATTTTTTTATATTAATTTTAAGTTTTGTAAAAACTATTCGTCCTATTAAACTTTTAAACTTTATACTTTTAACTTTTTCACTAATCGGTTTATTAGTATCGCTGTATTTATTTTACGTTGAGGCGGCGTTAATTCACGCCCTCTGTCTCTGGTGTACCATTTCCGGCGCAATTTCAGTGATGCTATTTTTACTGTGTCTAAATTTTGTTATCAATAAAAAGTATTACCCATTTTTTATCTCTTTCGTCATATTTGTTATAGTTTCAATCATTAGTTTTAAGATTCCCGAGGAAGTCGTTAAGAATATTGTTTCCGAGGCGGGAATTTTTGGACCAATTATACTTCTACTTTTAATTTGGCTGACAAATTTTTTCGCCCCCCTTGTTGCGGGACCGTTTTTATTTACGGGATTTTATTTATACGGGAGCAATGTCATTGTCTTATCATTTATTGCGGCCAATATTGCATTTATTTCCAATTTTTTTGTTGCTAGGATTTTCGGGAGAAAAATTGTGCAAAAACTGGCAGGCGAAGAAATAATTTCAAAAATTGATGAATTAAGCGGGAGGTACGGCTATAAAACTTTGATTTTTGTAAGGCTTCTTCTTTCACAACAGCACGATGTAATTTCTTATGCATCGGGTTTAACAAACTTTTCTTTCCAAAAATATTTTATTATTTCATTTTTTTGCACAATACCCGGGACGTTGCTGACCTATTTTTTATCAACTAAAGTAAGTAACCCGTTTGTTTTTTATATATTATTGATAGTAACTGCTTACATAGCCTTACTTGTTTATTTCTTAATTAATAAAATAAGGGGAAAGTTGTGTAAAACGTAACGTTTGCCCCTTGTTTTTTTAAAAAAATTTTGACAAACTGGGAATATGATAAAGAAATCTTCAAAACAAATCTTAAACGGAAAAGACAACTTTTTTAAAACAGTTGTGCGTGATGTGGTTAAGGAAGAATTTGATAATTTTGCGCCAAAATTTAAAAAAGAACTCAAAAATGAGTTAATACAGGAGTTGGAGCCGCGGGTAAGGGAAATTGTCAGGGAGGAAATAGAGAGACCGCTTGAGAAATTCAGAGATGATATTTTTTCAAAAATTGATCCGTTAATTAAACTTTTTCAGGATCATAAGGAAGAACATTCAGCTAATCAATTAGCTCACGATCGGTTTGAGGAAAGAATAACCAGAATCGAAAGGGCTCCAAAATTCCCCAACGTAGTTTACGGTTAAAAATAGTATAATAGACACTAATCTATGAATTCAGAAACTAAGTTATTTGGGGGAATTATGGCAGCCACGCTGGTCTTGATTGTCGGGGTGGCGGTGCTTTTGGGTAACAAATCCGCACCGAAGCCGGTTGATCAGGCCACTCTTGTTAATCAAACCAGTGAAATTTTAGGGGCTTACGACGCCAAAGTAACTATTGTAGAATTTTCCGATTTTGAATGTCCGGCTTGTAAGTCTGCAGAGCCGACCGTGGAACAGGTTCTGGATAAGTATAAAGGCAAAATAAGGTTTGTTTACCGCCATTTTCCCCTGTCCCAACACCAATATGGTTTTATCGCCGCCCAAGCCGCCGAAGCGGCAGGGTTGCAAAATAAGTTCTGGGAGATGCACAAATTATTGTTTGAAAAATCTCCCCAGTTAAGTCAGGACGACTTGTTTAAATACGCCATGACTTTAAATATTGATGTGGCTAAATTTGCGGCTGACTATAATTCTGAAACGGTTAAAAATAAAATCCAGCAAGACCTTGCCGACGGTAACAAGACCGGTCTGACGGTTACCCCGACCTTCTTTATCAACGGCACCAAATTCGACGGTGCCTTGTCTCTCGCCGAATTTTTTAAAGAGATTGATGCCCGATTGTAAGATTCGAAAAGCGGTTATAAAAATACAAAAAATCTTCAGCTGATTTAGTATCAAGTTTACTAGCTAATAATTTTTCAAAAGGATTTCTTATGTTTGGATTATTAATAGTAACTTTGGAATAAATATTTTTAGTGTCTTCGATAAATTTGTTAATCCGCGGCAATTTTGATTGCCAGTTGGCATCCGCCAAAAACATGGCTATGTGTTTGCAATTTGAAGCAATATTGCCCAGGTTTGCGGAATTTGGATTACGAATCATAAACAAAAAACCAAGCTGTCTTGGCTTGGTTATCCCGTTAAGGGGCTGATCCTATTCCGATTCAACATCGAAAAGCCTTCACAAGATAGGTTTTCAGATGGGATAAGTATAGTATAATTGTTTTTGCGAGTAAA
>CAYHSW010000007.1:7716-17831 GCA_964359405.1 uncultured Gammaproteobacteria bacterium
TAAAATTTATATGAATGAAGATTTAAATGAACGAATAAAAGTTATTTTGGAAAAGTTAAACATTGATGAGAAACGGAAAGAGGCGAGGGGGTTGGAAGTGGAAATGAGCCGGCCGGAGTTCTGGCAGGATAGAAAGACGGCGGAAGATAAGTCTAGAAAATTTGCAAATTTGCAAGATTTGATAACTAAATTAGAAAAATTAAATGATGATCCTAGCGAAGCCTTGGTTGAAGAACTGGAATATCAATTGTATTTATCAGGGCCGTATGATGATCATAATGCTGTGATGTCGATTCACAGCGGGCAGGGCGGGGTAGAAGCGATGGACTGGGCAAATATGCTGTACCGGATGTATACCCAATTCTGTAACGGTAAGAGTTGGAAGCTGACGGAAACGGATTTTGAACCCGGGTCGGAAGCAGGTATTAAAGAAGTGGAATTTGAAGTAATAGGTGATTACGCCTACGGATTATTAAAACATGAAGCTGGAGTCCACAGACTGGTTCGTCAAAGCCCGTTTAATGCTGATAAATTAAGACAGACAAGTTTTGCGTTAGTCGAAGTCACTCCCCTGGTTGAAGATGAAAAGAACGAAATAATTATTAAAGATGATGAAATTGAGTGGGATTTTTTCCGGGCGGGGGGTCATGGCGGGCAAAACGTTAATAAAGTTTCCTCGGCAGTCAGATTGACGCACAAACCTACGGGGATTGTGGTTACTAATCAACGAGAACGAGATCAAAATCGCAATCGGGAACTGGCCCTAAAAACTCTCAAAGGCAAATTATTGGCTTTGGAAGAAGAAAAAATTAAAGCGGAAAAATTGAAACTGCGGGGTATTCATGTCACGCCCGGCTGGGGCAATCAGATTCGCAATTATGTTTTGCATCCATATCATTTGGTTAAAGACACCAGAACTCAATACGAGGAGACTGATTCCGACCGGGTCTTAAATGGGGGACTTGAAAAGTTCATAGAAAAAGAACTACAATATTTTGCACATGGATAATCAAACACCGGCACCAATTGTCCAACCCATAGTGACACCAGCCTCTAATAATAAAAAATATATTATTATTTTTGGTTTTGTAGTTTTGTTCGGGGTTATGACTGGTTTTGGGTTGTCAAAAATTAAATCTTCCAAGGGTGGGGGACCTGTTGTTAACGGCCAAAAAATTGAGGTGGTTAACACTCCCGGTGAAGAAGGGGTCAAGGATTTAGCTAGTTTTAAAAATATATCCACTGAAACCGGAGACCTAAAAGTTAATGATGGCAAAATAACCACCGAAGGAAGTTATATTTTAGTCCGGCCCGGCGGGGTATCCCAAAATATTTATTTGACCAGCTCGGTCATTGATTTGGAGAAATATGTTGGGAAGAAGACCCAGATTTGGGGAGAAACGTTTAAGGGGCAAAAAGCGGGCTGGCTTATGGACGTGATAAAAATTAAGGTTGTCAACTGATGAATGATAAAAATTCAAGATCTTACAAAAAAATTTCCGGACGGGACCATCGCTCTTTCTGATATTAATCTTCAAATTGCAGACGGCGAGTTTGTTTTTATTGTCGGTCCGTCGGGAGCCGGTAAAACCACGCTTTTTAAACTTTTAAACCGCGAATATCTTCCCGGTTCGGGCTCGATTATTTTTGATGACAAAGATTTAAGTAAACTTAAAAGTAAAGAAATTGTAAACCATAGACGGTCTTTGGGGATGATTTTTCAAGATTTGAAGCTTTTGGTCAACAAAACCGTCTTTGAAAACATTGCTGTATCACTTGAGGTTCTTGGTAAAAAAGATAAAGAAATTAAAGAAAAAGTTTTGGAATCTTTAAATAAAGTGGATTTGGTCGGTCATGTATGGATGTTCCCAGCCCAGTTGTCAGGAGGAGAGTTGCAAAGAGTGGCTATTGCCCGGGCGATTGTTTCCTCACCGAAATATCTGTTTGCCGATGAACCGACCGGCAATGTTGACCCGGCAACCGCATGGTCTATAATAAAATTGTTGGGGGACATCAATAAATCCGGGACAACTGTTCTCGTCGCGACTCACAACGCCGAAGCAGTGGATGTGTTGGAGAAAAGGGTTGTTAGATTGGAAGATGGGAGAATTGTGAAGGATAAAAAGGGGAAATACAGATGATTAAAAAATTATTTACCAGTTTGCGACGGAGTCCGTACCAGACGGTGGCGGCGGTGGTGATAATTTTTATTTCCTTTTTTGTGGCCACTGTTTATTTACTGTCAGCCATGACGGCCCAACGGATTCTCAATGAACTGGCGAGCCGGCCGCAGGTGATTGTCTTTCTTAAAGATGACGCCAAAACAGAGGATGTCGATGGTCTTAAAAAATCAATAAACGACCAGTTTAAAATTAAAGACATGAAATATTTGAGCAAGGATGATGCTTTAACCAGATATAAAGAACAAAATAAAAACGATCAATTATTGCTGGAGCTGGTTAATGCCAATATTCTTCCGGCCAGTCTTGAAGTTTCAGCGGTCAATGCTTCCGATCTGGAAAAAATTTATACCCTGTCAAAAGCCTCTCCCGCCGTTTCCGACGCGGTTTATCAACAGGAGGAGACAAAAGATCTTTTGTCGTGGGTTAACTCCATAAGAATTTCCGGAGTTGTCCTCGTGGGATTTTTATTATTGGAGTCGATTCTGGTTTTACTGATTATTTTTGCTCTTAAAATTACGATCAGACGGGAAGAAATTGAAGTTATGAGATTGGTCGGGGCCTCATTTTGGCAAATCCGTGCGCCATTTATACTGGAGGGCATGTTTTACGGATTTTTGGCCGGGGTTTTCTCCTTCGGTCTGGGCTATTATTTTAATGTAGTTTTGCATATTAATCCGTTAGGAGTAATTCCGGCTCTTGCCAACTATGCCATACCGTTTGACCTGACTGCACTTAATCTGGCAATATGGGGTCTGGCGGAAATTGCCGGGGCGGTTGCCATTGGATTTATCGGCAGTTATCTTGCAGTATGGCGTTATTTAAAGGATTAGTTTTAGCCCTCTTTTTGTTATTTCCTTTTAAGGTTCTCGCTGTGGATACCTGCCCGTCGGGCGATCCTCAGGCCTGCGTGGATTTTTATAGCCAAAAAGTTTCCCAGACCCAAGGGCAAGCAGAAACGCTCTCCGGGGAAATTGCCAAACTTGATAACCAAATTGCTTTGACTCAATCAAGAATTTATTTAACGGAGAATAAGTTGGGGAGAGTTGACGGAGAAATTGCCTCAATTTCCGGACGGCTTGGTCTTTTAAACGAGACTCTAAACCATACTTCTGAAATTTTGTTGAACCGAATCGTTAATAATTACAAAGTCGCGCAAAATGACGGCTTTTTATCATTAATTACTTCGCCCAACTTAAATACCCTAATTTCCCGGGCGGTTTATTTAAAAATTGTCCAAAAACATGACCAGAGTTTGCTGGAACAAATGTCTTTGTCTAAAAAAAATTATTCTGACCAGAAAGATTTATTGGTTGATGTCAAGAAAAAACAGGAAGATCTGAAAAAACAATTAAACGGATATAAAGTCCAAATGGATGGTCAAAAAAGGGATAAAAATCAATTATTGGTTGTAACCAACAACAATGAAATTAAATATAGAGAGCTTCTGTCACAAGCCCAACAACAATTGGAATCTTTTAAAGGCTTCATAACTAATTTGGGAGGGGCTTCACTTCTTTCCAATCAAACTTCCTGTGATGACTGGGGTTGTTATTATAATCAACGGGACTCGCAGTGGGGGTCAATGGGGATTGGTAGGTCATCTGATTCGATGGCAGAATATGGCTGTCTTGTTACGTCAACGGCGATGGTTTTGTCGCATTACGGCCATAGGGTAACTCCCGCTCAAGTAGCGCGAACTAATAATGCCTTTTTTGCCAACACTGCCTATATGCTGCTTTCGCCCTGGTCAATTGATGGCGCAACTTTCACCCGGACAAGTTATGGCCGGAATATGGCTAAACTTGATGAAGAATTAGCTGCCGGCCATCCGGTAATCGTTGGAATCGGCGCGGGTCCGGACCATTTTGTGGTCATCCGGTCAAAAGACGGTTCGGACTATAAAATGTATGATCCTTACGTTCCAAACGGCAAAGACATTTCCTTCAAGTCAAAATATTCAATTTCTTCAATTAGTGTTGTAAATGTGGTGAGAGTTAACTAAACTGAACAATGGATGAAGATCGGCTTAATCGCGGTTTTCTTTTTCTGCCTTGTTGAGGTCTTCTTTTTGCCCCAAAAAATATTTTCTGCAGCAACGATTGATAAAATCGAGCCAACAGTAATAAATAATTCTGAAGATATAATTAATCTTGACATTTCAATAACAACATCGTCAACATCAAAAAATGCAATCCATTACATCCAAATAATGATGACCAAAGAAGGGTCATCTGATTATTTCGGATTAACAAAAAATACCCAAGGTGAGTGGTTTGCTTTTAAAACCCCGCCGACGGATTATCAAACGTATTTATTTAATTTTGTTCCGGGAGATTTGGCCTGGTCAGGAAAGATTAATGCAAAAATTGACACTTCAAGTCCAAATTTTAGAGGGTCAGGAAATTATTTAATAAAATATCGCAAATATATTACCTCAGCAACTTCCTATGTTGATTCAAATGAAATTCCATTTGCAATCAACATTGCTACTCCGCCAAGCCAAACTGAGCCAACTCCCGTTCCAACTCAAGAGCAAAAACCTGTTTCGGAAATTAAAATTTCTCTTGATGATAAAAAGTTTTTAGATGAGAAATTTACGGTTAAAACAGAAGCGAAAAATTTAGCCAAAGAGACGGAATTTTATGTCAAAATTCGCGGCGGATTGGAAGAAAGTAAATTGACAAGAGCAAGAACACAAAACGGGTCAAGCTGGTTATCAGATGGGGAATCCTGGTCAAGTTTTTCCATAATAAAAACTAATTCTGATGGTAACTGGTCGGGGGAAATTTACGGGATGATTGACGGGGAAAAAGATCCGGGCAACTATAAAGTTCGTGTTAGACTTAGAAATATTAGTACGGAAAGCAATTATGATTCGGAGGTAAAAGAAATGGAATTAATTAAACCTACTCCAATAGTTACTCCTACCGTTACCCCAACCCCGACACCAAAACCAACAATTGTAATTTCCAGTAAATCCGCAGAGGTTTTGACAGGGTTGCACCCCGCCGACGGGCGGGGAGCAACCCTTAGTGGTGAGGTTTTAGGAACAAAATCCGGTGAATTAAAACAAAATCCTCCTTTTGTGGCCGTCGGCTTAATTTTATTTGGTTTAAGCCTTATTTTGGGATCTGTTGTAAAATACCGGCATGGAATCAAAATCGCCGGCCCAAACCCGTAAACTTGGTTTTGAACTTGGTAAAAAATTAATAAACGGCGGCGTAGTTTGCCTGTATGGCGGACTTGGCGCCGGAAAGACCACTTTTATTCAGGGTTTGGCCCGCGGCTTGGGGATAAAACAACGCGTCAACAGCCCGACGTTTATTGTTGCAAGACGGTATAAATTAAAAAATAATTTTTTTTACCACGTAGATCTATATAGGCTTACTTCGTTAGAAGAAGCTAAGGCGATAGGAATAGAAGAAATGTGGGATAATAACAATGTGGTTGTCATTGAGTGGCCGGAAATAATTGAAAAAATTTTACCAAAACATATAAAAGTAAAATTTACTCAAATAAACGAGAATGAAAGGCAAATTATTTATTGATACGTCATCAAATAAAAAAACTTTAGTTAGTTTAGATGATAAAGTTATTGAAAAGGATAGTAGTTTGTGGCATTCGCAGGTGGTGCTACCGATGATTAAAAAATTAGTGGGTAAAAAGGGGTTAAAAGCAATAAAGGAGATTGAAGTTAATACCGGCCCCGGCAGTTTTACCGGACTTCGGGTGGGAGTGGCAATTGCCCAAGCTTTGAGCTATGCTTTAAAAATTCCGGTCAATAATCCGGAAATAAAATATGCTTAATTTTTTATCAAATTTAGTCAATGTCAATGAGCGGGAAATAAAACGGCTGCAAAAAATTGTGGCCGAAGTCAACGCCCTTGAACCGGAAATTAAAAAATTAAAAGATAAAGATTTTTCCGGAATAACAGCCGAATTAAAAGAAAATCCGGATTTATCAAAGGCTTTTGCTCTGGCGCGTGAAGCCTCATTCCGGGTCAATAAAGAACGGCCGTTTGATGTCCAGGTGATGGCGGCAGTGGCTTTGCATGAGGGGAAGATTGCCGAACAAAAAACCGGGGAAGGGAAAACCTTAACCGCCTCCATGGCACTTTATTACAATGCCCTGTCCGGGAAAGGTGTTCACCTTGTAACCGTAAACGATTATTTGGCCAAAGTGGGCGTCGGCTGGATGGGACCGATCTATTATTTACTGGGCATGTCCTGTGCGGCCATGATCCATGACCAGTCCTTTATTTATGACCCGGAGTTTGAAGATAAAGAATCCCAGGACTGGCGGTTAAAACATTTGCGGTCGATCTCCCGAAAAGAGGCTTATCTGGCAGATATTACCTACGGTATCAATTCCGAATTCGGCTTTGATTACTTGCGGGACAATATGGCTCAAAAAGTTGAGGACTTGGTGCAACGGAATTATAACTACGCTATTGTTGACGAAGTAGACTCAGTTTTGATTGATGAAGCCCGGACGCCGCACATTATTTCTGCACCGCAGGCGGAGGCGACGCAGAGATATTATGAATATGCCAGAATTATTGATAAATTAACTCCAAAACTTGATTATGTTATTGATGAAAAAATGCGCACGGCCCATTTAACCGACCACGGCATTTCAAAAATTGAACAATTACTGGGAATAAAAGATATCTATCAAAATGAATTTGAAACGGTTCATCATGTGGAAGCCGCATTGAAAGCAAGAACTTTGTATCAGCGGGAAAAAGATTATATCGTTAAAGACGGGGAAATAATTATTGTTGACGAATTTACGGGAAGATTAATGCCGGGGCGGCGCTGGTCCGAGGGGATTCATCAGGCGGTCGAAGCCAAAGAAAATGTTCCGATTCAGCAGGAAAGCCGGACATTAGCGACCGTATCGCTCCAAAATTATTTCCGGAAATATGAAAAGTTGGCGGGGATGACGGGAACGGCGGCGACCGAGGCGGAGGAGTTTCATAAAATTTATAAACTTGATGTCATAACCATCCCGACCAATAATCCCAATATCAGAAAAGATTTTCCGGACCAGGTTTACAAAACTCAACGGGCCAAATATGCGGCGATTGTTGCCGATGTGGAAGACTGTTATAAACGGGGGCAACCGGTCCTGGTCGGGACAACTTCAATTGATAAAAACGAGATAATTTCCCAGTTTTTAAAACATAGAAATATTCCCCACGCGATTTTAAATGCCAAACAGCATGAAAAAGAGGCCATGATTATTTCCGAAGCCGGTAAAAAAGGGTCTGTAACGGTGGCCACAAATATGGCCGGCCGGGGAGTTGATATTTTACTCGGCGGGACGCGGGATCTGCCCAATTGGCAAAAAGAGCACGATGAAGTGGTGTCTTTTGGCGGTTTGCATGTCATCGGTACCGAACGGCACGAAAGCCGGAGGATTGACAACCAGTTGCGCGGTCGCGCGGGGCGGCAGGGCGATCCCGGGTCGAGTCGGTTTTACGTGGCCCTGGATGATGACATCATGCGCATTTTCGGCGGTGATCAGGTGGCCAAACTTATGACCATGTTTAATATTCCGGAAAATCAGCCATTGGAACACGGGTTGGTGACCCGAAGCATTGAACAGGCGCAGAAAAAGGTCGAGGGCTTAAATTTTGATTCGAGAAAACACCTGGTTGATTATGACGACATTATGAATAAACAACGGGAAATTGTTTATGACATGCGCCGGAAGGTTTTGGATAACGTCTCGGATAAAAATGAAATTCTTACTAAAATTGATGTGGAAATTGACAAAATAATCGCCGTCAATGCCGAGGATAAAGCCAAAATAATTGCCGATTTCTCCGCCATAATTCCCTTTGACGAAGCCTCGCAAAAGAGAATGGCAGAACAGGAAATTGATTTGAAAAAAGTAGCTCACGAAGTTTACAATGGGCGGGAAAAACAATTAACCGAATCGGTGATGCGGGATGTGGAAAAATTTGTCATGTTGTCGGTTATTGATAATATGTGGATGGATCATCTTGATTCGATAGATGATTTGCGCGAAGGGATTGGCCTGCGCGGTTATGCCCAAAGGGATCCATTGACGGAATACAAAGCCGAAGCCTTCAATATGTTTGAAAATTTGATGGCGGCCATCGATGAAGAAATCGTCCACCGGATTTTTAAAGTCCAGGTCAATGTCCCCCAGCAACAACCAAAAACGGTAATAAATCTAGAACCTAGAACCCAGAACCCCATTACGCCTGCGGCTACGCGGGGTAAACCCGGTCGTAACGATCCCTGTTGGTGTGGCTCCGGAAAAAAATATAAACGCTGTCACTACCCGAATTAATAAATGTTGTGCCGTTGTCATTCTGGAGTCCGCCCAAGGCGGACGATAGAATCTTTATGAATAAAAAAATATTTGAGGTTCTGAGTAAAGACCCCATTTTGAAAAAGATTTTGAAGAAAGAGGTGGAGTTTGAGTTTAAGGTGACAAAAGATTTGTATGCAGCGGTTGTGGGGAACATTATCGGGCAACAGTTATCTAGTAAACCGGCGGAAATAATTGAAGAACGGTTTAGAAAGTTGTTTCCGGCAAAAACTTTTCCTAAGCCTGGAGATGTTTTAAAAATATCAGATGAAAAATTGAGAAATTGCGGGATGTCTTGGTCTAAAGTTAAATATATTAAAAATTTGAGCCAGGCAGTTGTTGATGGTACTCTTGATATCAAAGATTTAAAAAACTTGTCCGACGAAAAAATTATTGAGAATTTAATTAAAATAAAAGGCATCGGTCGATGGACGGCAGAGATGATTTTAATATTCCATCTTGGGCGCGAAGATGTTTTTTCGGTCGGCGATTTGGGCCTTCGCACCGCCGTGGCAAAATTATATAATATTGACAGGAACGATCTTAAAAAGGTCGAACAAATTGCCCAAAATTGGAAACCATTTCGTTCTTACGCCAGCAGATTTTTATGGGAATATAAAGACCAGAAATGAAATGATTCAGCGAATTATCAGAAAAGTAGTTTATTGTTGACGGAGTGTGTTAAGATACTGGTATGAATAAAAAGATTTTTGCCATCGGTTTTCTGGTTTTCTTGGTTTCGGCCGTTCCGGTTTTCGCGGAGAAGGATGCGGCGACGGATGGTGGCCGTCTTCGGACCACCGGGGCATTAAGTAATAAAGGGTCTAATACTTTGACGGTCAACGGTATCACCATTAATATTAGTTCCAATGCCAAATTGCTCCGGAGATTTTTTGGCAATTCCGGTTTGGACGAAATGCAAACAGGAGACACTTTATCCATAATCGGTCAGTGGACTGATGCTAATAAAACTGCAATCAATGCCAAAATTATCCGTGATTTGTCAATTCAGAAGGTTAGGGCGGTACTTATCGGGACAATAAATTCGGTGTCGGGAAATGTAATTATCTTGGACACTAAATCCCGTGGTCAGCAAACGGTAACGGTTGATAGCAATACAAAATACGTAAATATTAAAGAGCAGCCAATTACCCTTGCTGATTTAAAAGTCGGCGGGAGAATTCGGGTTAAGGGAATTTGGGACAGAAATACTAAAACAATGGTTGAAGTCACACAGATCAAAGATTACGGCCTGCCGACGCCGTAATGCTTTGTTTTTCGAAAAAGATCCCAAGGCGAAAAGCTTACTTCTTCGAACAAAATATCAATTTATTATATTGAAACTTCTTAATCTCTTTTACATTAACTAACGGGTTTTTGTCAAGAGAACTTTCTATGTCAAAAGCATCTTTACCAAAACAAAGTTGATTATAAATAATAATTCCGTTTTTAGTCAGATAGTCTGTCGGAACAATTAATTTTTCCATTTTCCCGCTTTTATACATGTCAACAATTATTAAATCAAATAATTGCGTCATTCTGGCAAGCGCAGCGCGTCCAGAATCTACTATTATTTTTGTATTTTT
>CAYHSW010000008.1:0-17751 GCA_964359405.1 uncultured Gammaproteobacteria bacterium
GCATTTAACTCCGGCAAGAAAGAAAATATTATTTTAACCGTTGGAAGATTTTTTGGACCTTCACATCCAAAAAAACAGGAAGTTTTAATTAAGGAATTTATTAAGATGAAACTCAAGAATTGGAAGTTGGTTTTAATAGGCGGAGTTTTTCCGGGATCAGAAAATGAGGTCGAAAAATTAGCAAAATTAAGCAAAGGTTACCCGATAAAAATTATTCCTAATAGTAATTTTGAAACATTAAAGGAATATTATGGTAAAGCTAAAATTTACTGGCATGCGACCGGTTTTGGAGAGGATCTTGCTAAGTACCCGGAAAAGGCCGAGCATTTTGGCATATCAACTGTTGAAGCCATGGCCGCAGGATGCGTACCGGTGTGTTTTTCAGGAGGGGGGCAAGTGGAGATCATTGATAACAATATTAACGGCTTTTTATGGAAGACAGTAAAAGAATTAACAGAAATAACTCTCAAAATAATCGGCGATGATAAATTAAGGCAAAAAATAGCGAACAATGCTATGCAAAAATCCGGGGATTATAATCTTAAAAAG
Organism: uncultured Gammaproteobacteria bacterium; assembly: GCA_964359405.1. Lineage (GTDB taxonomy): Bacteria > Patescibacteriota > Microgenomatia > JAMCZE01 > JAMCZE01 > CAYHSW01. The sequence goes on from CAYHSW010000008.1 coordinate 550, forward strand.
TTCTATGCCGGTTTGGAGGCGGTTTCAAAATGATCCTGCCGATTTCTGCCGACACCATTGTCGGGATGTTTCACCCCTGGCGGGATTTTTTCGGCAACTTGCCGTTTAAAAATTTCATTGTGACCGATCCGGTTCGTCAACAGTATCCGTGGCGGGAATTAGTCATCGATCAACTAAAGCATTTCCAGTTGCCGTTATGGAATCCGTATAATTTCGCCGGAACACCGCTTTTGGCCAACATCCAGTCGGCAGTTTTTTATCCGTTAAATATTCTGTTCATATTGCCAATGCCAATTGCCTGGTCCATTTATATTTTATCCGCGCCGGTCTTGGGATTTCTTTTTATGTTTTTATATCTACGGAATTTAAAATTGGAAAAATACGCGGCAATTTTCGGGTCAATCGTTTTTGCTCTTTGCGGATTTAACATTGCCTGGCTCGAAAACGGGGTTTTAACTCATACGTTGCTTTGGTTACCCCTAATTTTGCTGGCAATCGACAAGAAAAAATATTTTGTTTATTTAATTGCTCTCTTGGTTTCTTTTTACGCCGGCCACTGGCAAACATTTTTTTATGTTTTTCTCTTTTCTCACGCGTATTTAATTTTCAAAAAGCAATTTAAATTTTTAATATTTACTCTCTTGTTTTTATTATTAAGTTTACCGCAATTAATTCCGTCGTTACAATTCATAAGTCTGTCGGGACGTAGTGTGGATCAAATCTGGCAAACGAATCCCGGTTGGTTTATCCCTTTTAAAAATCTGATCCAATTTATCTCGCCGGATTTTTTCGGCAACCCCTCAACCCTAAATTATACAGGCATTTTTTCTTATCAGGAGTTTATCGGTTATATCGGTATTCCCGGCCTGCTGTTTGCAATTTCTGCCTTGTTTATTAAACGCAAGATAATATGGTTTTATTTTTTTATTATAATTTTATTTCTAAGTTTTTCATTACCAACATTTTGGGCAAAAATACCATTCGTATTAAATTTGCCGTTAATCTCCTCATCAATGCCGACCCGGTTATTGTCAGTAATTGATTTCTCATTGGCTGTTCTGGCAGCCTATGGATTCCAAAAAGCGAAAAATAAAGTATATATTGGGTTTACAATTTTACTCGGTGTTTTGTGGCTTTTATCACCGTCAAAATATTTGATAATTCCTACATGTCTGCTTGCTGCGACGTTTATCTTTAAAAGTCATCCAAAAATATTAATTCTTGTTTTAATTGCCGATCTGGGTTTTTTTGCCTTTAAGTTTTTGCCGTTTAGCGATTCAAAATATTTGTATCCTGATACAAAAATAACAAAATTTTTACAAGATAACACAAGAGATTCTTCCCGGTTTATGACTTTAAATGACGAAATTTTCCCCCCGAATTTTAATATTATTTATCGTTTGCAAAGCGTCAACGGTTATGACCCGCTCTATTTAAAAAGTTATTCTGACCTTGTCGGCGGCGGCAACAGAATAATTGTCCCAAAAGACTATAAAAACCCGATTTTTAATCAATTGGGAGTTAAGTATATATTGTCGTTCGACAGTATAGATTATCCACTTGTTTTTCAAGAAGGCAAAACCAAGGTTTATTTAAATCCTAATGTTTTGCCCCGCGCCCGTCATTCTGGCAAGCGAAGCGCGTCCAGAATCTTCTCTTACGAGCCTAACAAAGTTGTGATCGAAACTTCGAGTGATATAGATGATGTTTTGGTTTTAAGTGACATGTATTATCCCGGCTGGCAGGTCTATGTAGACGGTGTCCTTTCCAAAATCATCCCAACCGCCTATAATTTCCGAAGTGTTCTTGTTCCGGCTGGTAATCACGAGGTAATTTTTCAAATGGAATATTCGTTGTCATTGCGAGGAACGTAGTGACGAAGCAATCTTTTTATGAATAATAAATTATTTTCAATCGCAAAGACAAGTCTGGGAAGTATATTAGTTGAATTGGGTTTCACCACACCGCTTCGAAAAATTATCCCAGTTAAGAAAGTTTTTGAGGATGATTTAGTATTTGCTTTTTACCATCCAAAGCCATTTTGGGAAAAACATATAGTAATTGTGCCGAAAAAGAAAATTTCTGTTTTAGATCAGGCAAAGGAGAGCGATTTTCAAGTCGTGGGTCATATTTGTAAAATCGCGGCAAAATTGGTTAAAGATTTTAAATTTGAAAAATGGGATATAGAATAATCACAAATGGAGGTAAATATCAGAAAGTAAAATATTTGCATTTTCATTTGGGGATTGGAAAACAAATTCAGACGGACGAAGACGGTTTTAATAATTCGTTACTGGAAAATTAGCTTCACAGGTGTATAGCTTCGCAGGTGTAACTCCTGCGAATGTAAAATAATTGTAAAATAATTATTATGAGCAGTGTAGGTAAAAAGTTAAAAAAAGAGGCAAAAAAGTTTTTTAAAAAACAAAAATTCGTGGTTTGCCCGGCTTTTCCAAAAGAAAAAATTTTATTTAACAGTAAAGGGGTTAGCCATCTATTTTATACTGGTGCTCAAAAGAGATATCCACGCCCATTTAAAGAATCTAAGACCAGAATAAGCTTGTTACCATTAGCGGTTAGGGTTTTAGAATTACTGGCTTTACCCCAAGAAGAAAGCATTTACGAAATTGATGGCCAAAAAGCTGTTTATTGGGCATTTGAAGGAGTAATTGACAATAAAAGAATTAAAGTTATTGTTAGAAAGGTTGGTAATGGAGCAAAACATTTTTGGAGCGTTATCCCTGCTTGGCGAAAAGCAAGGGGTACGAGGGTAAACGCAAAGGGGAATTTGGCAAAGCAATAAAAAAGCCTGCTTGCAGCTTAAGTTTTAGCCGCACAACCCTTGCGGGTCACAGGTTGAAGTTATTTTATAGTAAAATAGATCGAAAGTCAATGACATATTCAGTAGTTATCACTAATTATAACGGGGCGGAGATTTTGAAGAAAAATTTACCGAAAGTTGTGGCGGCAACCCCCGATGCTTTGGAAATTTTGGTCGTCGATGATTGTTCCACTGATCATAGTACAGAGGTTCTCAAAGAATTAAAGATTGAATATATAAAAACTGATAAAAATATGGGCTTTTCTTCAACAACAAATTTAGGTGTAAAAATGGCAAAAGGGGATTTGGTAGTTTTATTGAACAGTGATGTAATCCCGACCAAAAATTTCTTAAAGCCGGTATTGCCAAAGTTTTCCAACGGGAAATTATTCGCGGTTGGTTTGCATGATATTGACGACGCCGGTGTTTCCAGAGGTCGGGGAGTGGGAAAATTTATAAGAGGGTTTTTAATGCACCGGCCCGGCGAAGTTAAATCCGGGATCAGTCTTTGGGCTTCCGGTGGTAGCGGAGTGTTTAACAGAAAGATCTGGAATGAAATCGGAGGGTTGGATACAATTTATAATCCGGCTTATGGCGAAGATGTTGATCTTGGCTACCGCGCCTGGAAGATGGGTTATGAAATATTATTTGAAAAAGATGCTGTTGTGGAACATCGTCATGAAGAAGGATCCTTGCGCAAAAGATATTCGCCGTTTTTTAGAAAAGCGGTTACTTTTCGGAACCAAAACATTTTTGTATTAAAAAATATTACTGATAAAAAATATTTGCTGAAATACTTGTTCTTTTTGCCATATCATCTAATTTATAAGTTCACACTTGCTTTTTGGTATGGGTTTTTGATGTTTTTAGTAAGAATTCCATATATCAAAAGAATAAAATTTATAAAATCGGACGAAGAGGTTGAAAATCTTTTTGCCGGTGAATTCGTAATTAAAAATGAAGAAATCTTTTAAACTGTCGGTTTTAATGCCGGTGTTCAATGAAGTTAAGACGGTAAGGGAAATAGTTTCCCAGGTTGTCAAACGACCGGAAGTTTATGAGCTAATAATTGTAGACGACGGGTCCACAGACGGGTCAAGAGAAGTTCTCCAAAAGATTAAAAATAAAAAAATAAAAACTGTCTTTCATGTCAAGAATAAAGGTAAGGGAGCGGCGGTTCTGACGGCAGTAGAAAACGCTAACGGGACTCACATTATAATCCAGGACGCGGATTTGGAATATGACCCCCGTGATTATCGGATTATGATTGCCCAGGTATTGGAAGGCAAGGCCGAGGTAGTTTATGGTTCCCGGTTTTATGGCCCCCACAAAAACATGCTCTTTTGGCATAAATTGGCAAATGACTCGCTTAATCTTTTGGTTAATATTTTATTTGACACCACAATTTCCGATTGCGAAACTTGCTACAAACTCATTCCTACGGACCTGTTTAGGTCGTTAGGAATTACCTCTGCGCGTTTTGATTCCGAAATTGAAATAACATGTAAACTTCTTAAACGAAACGTACGAATTTGGGAAGTCCCGATTTCGTATGCCGGCCGGGAGTATAAAGATGGCAAAAAAATAAAACTTAAAGACGGGGTAATCGCATTTTTACGGGTATTACAATATAAATTTTTATGAAAACAAAAATAATTCTTATTTTAATTATTTTATTAGCAATTGTTTTGAGATTTTGGGATCTTGGAAAAAACCCGCCGGGAATAAACCTGGATGAAGCGGCCATTGGTTATAACGCTTATTCAATTTTGAAAACCGGACGTGATGAGTATGGGCAATTATTGCCGCTTCAGTTTAGATCTCTGGATGACTATAAACCGCCGCTCTATATTTACCTGACTGTGCCGTCAGTTGCCGTGTTCGGGCTCAATGAGTTTTCAGTGCGCTTGCCATCAGCCATACTGGGTGTATTGGCGGTTGTCCTGACGTTTTTTCTGGCAAGAGAGATGTTTAACGAACGGGTGGCGGTAATCACCGCCTTGCTTTTAGCTATTTCCCCATGGCATTTACAGTTCACAAGAACGGCTTATGAAACCGGAAGTTTAGCATTTTTTACTACGGCAGGTTTGCTGTTCTTTTTGCTCGGCTTAAAGAAGAAGAAATGGTTAGTTCTATCGGCATTATTTTTTGGTCTTGAACTATATTTATATCAGGCTGCAAAGGTTTTTGTACCACTTTTCGCAATAATTATTTCAATAGTTTATTTTAAAAAATATTTATTAATTTTTTGGACGGTATTTATTATATTTTTAATCCCGATTTTGGTTTTGTCGGTGAGAAAAGAAGGCCAACTTAGAGCTTATGGTGTAAGCATTTTTCAGGATGTTATCCCTCATCAGGAAAATTTAGCTCTAAAAACTCAAGATTGGCTGCGAAATGATAATAAATCAGCCGTCATTTTTCATCCGGAATTATTGGAATATGCCCCAAAAGTAATAACAAATTATTTTCTTCATTTGTCACCGCAATTTTTCTTTGGTCTAAATTTGGGAGATAAAGTTAATTATGTTGCCAATGTTGGCCTTATGTATTTATGGGAATTACCTTTTTTACTGGCCGGTTTTTGTTTTTTAGCTAAAGCTAAAAAACCCTTTTTTGTTTTACTTGCCTGGGTATTATTAGCTCCCATTCCGGCATCAATAACTAATAATCTGCCATCGTCAATCCGCACCGCGACTTTTTTGCCCGGGTTACAAATAATCACGGCAATTGGGCTATTTAATATCGTAAAAAAATATAAAGGGATTGGTTATTGTGTATTGGTTATTGGCTTATTGGGTTTATTGTATTTTTTACATATGCTTTTTGTCCATGCGCCAATATTACAGGCCAAGAATTGGTATGCAGGATATAAAAATATGGTCTTGGACTCAGCAGAATTGGCGCCAAAATATGATCGAGTGTTAGTCTCAAATAAACTTGACCAGACCTTAAATTTCTACCAATTTTTTCTAAAATATGATCCTCAAAAGTTTTTGACGGTTGACGGCGGACGAATTTCCGGCGGCTATGCGGAGAATGATAATCATTTGGCAAATTTTTATTTTAGACGGGATCTCAATTATGAAGTAGAAAAAAGGCGTGGGCACACTCTTTTTGTGGGATTGCCGGAAGAATTTCCGTCGGGAGTCGTCATTTTGAAAAAATATCCTTTTGCCATAATCGCCCAATGAAAAAAATAATTTTATTATTTTTAATCGTTGCAATGGCTGCGATTCTCCGTCTTTATAAAATAACCGATAACCCCCCGGCATTATATTGGGATGAAGTGGCAATTGGCTATAATGCTTATTCAATTAATCAGACCGGAAAAGATGAATGGGGAATTTCCTGGCCGACACTGTTTCGGTCGTACGATGACTACAAACCGCCGGTTTATATTTACACGGTCGCTCTTTTTCAAAAATTTCTTGGGCCAACAGATCTGTCCGTCCGTTTGCCTTCAGCAATTGCCGGAATATTAACGGTCCTTTTTTTATTTTATTTAGTCAAAGAACTGACTAACCGCTATCCGCTAGCCGCTTTATGCTCTGCATTGTTGGCCACTTCTATGTGGCATATCCAATTTTCGCGGGCGGGGTTTGAGGCTAATTTAGCTCTCATGTTTGTGGTCCTTGGTGTCTGGCTTTTTCTTTTAGCCATGCGAAAAAATATTAAATTATTATTTTTAAGTTTTGTTTTTCTAGCTTTAGCAACAATTACTTATGCTAACGCGAAGCTTTTCGTTCCGATATTTTTACTGGTTTTAATTATTATATTTTTTAAAAAAATTAAGCAAAATTTAAAATCGGTTATTGTTATCGGGTTGATTTGTTTTGTTTTATACTTGCCGTTTATACCGTCGATTTTTTCTAAGGAAGGCAATCTTAGGGCGGCATCAGAAAGTATTTTAAATCAGAAAGGAACCTTGCTTACTAATTTTCAACAAAATTATCTGGGGAACTTTAGTTTTGATTATTTGTTTTTCCATGGTGATCAGGATGGCCGGCATTCGGTAAAAAAACTTGGCGAATTATATCTTTGGCAGTTGCCGTTTTTTCTGATCGGTATATATCAATTACTAAGACAAAAAAACAAATCTCTAACTATAATTCTTTTTTCCTGGCTTTTGCTTGCGGCCCTGCCGCCCGCTCTAACTAAAGTTTCTCCGCACGCCCTCCGCGGCTTATTAATGGTCATCCCCTTGCAAATAATTACTGCCGTCGGTTTGGTGCGTTTTTGGAAACTGGCCTTGCCCTTTGCCCTATTCGCTTTAGTATTATATTTACATATATATTATATCCACTATCCTGTGGCCTATGCCGCCGACTGGCAGGACGGTTTCGGGGCGACAGTTAACTATTTAAAAACCGTGGAGAATAATTATGATGAAATCTATATTCACGAAAGTTTGCCGACGGAATATTTAAAGTGGTACCGGTTTTCAAAATATTCCTATCATAATTTGCTTACTGCACCTGTAAAAATCAATCCGGATAAAAAAGGATTAATTGTCGCTCCCCCATATATGGTTTCAAAAGAAGTGAAAGTGCTAAAAGAAATAAAGATGTACGGAGGAGACCCCGTTTTTGAAATTTATGAATTTTGATTTTACCTGTACGGCATCACGAATATTGTTAGACGTCCCGTTTCAGATTGCGGAAGCGGAGCGGGCCGATCCCAACGGCCAAATCTTTATCACGCGGCTGCTGCACAATAAAATCGGGTTTTACTTAAGTAATTATTTAAGATGTTATCTGTCGTATTTTTCTTTTGAAAATATTCTCATTGCGATTCTTTTTTATACCGGGGTGTATTTTCTTTTTAAGCGGCGGTCAAAATTGTTGCTAATTTTACTAATTTTCCCTCTTTTTGCACTTTTTGAAATTTTTCCGGTGATGCTAAGAGGGATAATTTTGGTGTTTGGCTATATAATAGTTTGCGCGTATGGTTTATTTAATATTTTTTCTCGCTTTCGTTCTAAGAATATTTAATTTGGGGCAGGTGCCGACGAGTTTGTATTGGGATGAGGCGAGCCTGGGGTATAACGCCTATTCGATTGCTACCACTTTGCGCGATGAACACGGGGAGTTTCTGCCCATCCAACGGTTTATTGCCTTTGGTGATTACAAGCCGCCGGCTTATATTTATGCCGCGGCCGCTTCAATAAAAGTCTTAGGTTTATCGGAATTTTCGATACGTTTTCCGTCGGCACTGGCCGGGACATTGCTTGTTTTGGTAACGTATTATTTGGTTAAGATGCTGAAACCAGTTCAGCATGACAAGGCCGCGTTGATCGCGGCCGCCGTTTTGGCCATTTCCCCATGGAGTTTACAGATGTCCCGCGCTGCTTTTGAAGGTAATTTAGCGACTTTTTTCTCCGGGTTGGGGATCCTGTTGTTTATTAAAGCGGTCAATACCAGAAAATTATTGCTCTATTTTTTAGCTTCTATATTTTTAATTCTATCCATGTATACTTTCAATTCCCATAGGGTATTCGTACCATTAATCACTATTGCTTTAAGCCTTATTTATTTTAAGGAATTAATACAACAAAAACGTAATTTTCTTTTGTTTCTTGTATCTTGTATCTTGTTTCTTTTACCATTATTGCCATATGCCATGACCCGCGAGAGCCGGTTGAGATTTGAGGAAACTTCCTGGACGACTGATCTTGGACCGATCGAAACTTCCAACAGCCGCATCGCGCTGGACGGTGGTAACATTCTAGCCAATTTGGTCCACAACCGACGGGTGGTTTATTCCTTGGAATTTCTCCAGCATTACACTGATAATTTTAAAGTCGACTTTTTGTTTTTTACCGGGGACATAAATCCGCGGCTATCAACAGGGAAGGTTGGGGAGATGTATTTGATTGAACTGCCATTTTTATTGGCTGGGATTTATTATTTAATCAAAAACAGGAGTAAAGCCTCCGCGGTAATTTTTGCCTGGCTGCTTCTCGCCCCGATTCCGGCCGCCTTGGCTCGGGAAACCCCGCATGCCCTGCGCTTTTTAAACGTCCTGCCGGTTCCGCAAATCATTACCGCGATAGGCCTAGTTAAACTTTTAAACCTTAAACTATTAAAATATTTGGTTATTACTTTGTATCTTGTATCTTGTCTCTTGTATCTTAAGGATTATTATCTAAATTACCCCAATCGTAGTGCGACTGAATGGCAATACGGGTATAAACAGATGGTTAATCAAGTGTCAAAAATCGAAAATAATTATAAGTGTGTTTCGGTGACTGAGGACGCCGGCCGCCCTTATATCTATTTTTTATTGTATAAACAATACCCGCCGGAAAAATACCGGGCCACGAGAAACGCGGATCGGGACTGGTTTGGCTTTTGGACGGTTCACAGTTTTGACAAATATTCTTTCGGGTCAAATCTTGACCCGAAACAGTGTTTAAGAATTGACTATGTTGATAATCAGTTTGTTATTTCTGGCATATAACGCCCTGTCCTGGGTTTTATTATTTCGTGATTTATGGACGCTTGAGGTCATCACGACCAAATTTTATCCGCAGTGGTCTAATCAAATCCAAAACATAACCAATTTCTTAAGTATTTTTAAACTAAACACTGTTCCCACGGTTGTTTTTATTATTTTAATAATTTTATTGTTTTATTTTTATTTTAAAATCATAAATAAATCCGTATCTGTTAAATCTGTAATAATCTGTTCAATCTGTTTCCAGGCAATAGTTTTTTTCTCCTATCCGGTTCTGTCAACCGACGTTTTGAGTTATATTTTGTCCGACCGGGTCAACGTGGTTTATCACCAAAATGTTTGGACGACCAAACCCAACGAATTTGTTAAAGACCCGTATTATTATTTGGTCTATCCGATTTACAAGACCAATGACTGGACCAATATGACGAGGATTTACGGGGGCGTTAATCAATTAATTTATTCACCGGTTACGGCGCTTTCAGGTAATGATTTAATAGCTAATTTGGCATCTCATAAATTAGTTGTTTTATTTTTTGTTTTAGCAACACTGCTTGTGATTCCCAGCGCCATGGTCTTTTTAAATCCGTTATTTATTATCGAAACTGTCGGATCGGGCCACAACGACATAATTATGTTGTTTTTTACAGTACTGTCGTTGACCTTTCCCAATCCTATTCTTTCCGGACTTTTTTTGGGTCTGGCGACCCAGGTCAAGACCACTCCGGCGTTATTATTTGTCTTTTTATGTCTGAAAATGCTTTCGGATCTAAAAATTAAAAAATTGATTTTGTTTATTTTAAGTTATGTTCTCACGGTCGGTGTCATTTATTTTTTTATGGGGGTGAACCCGACAGATACCATAGTCAGAACAGCCGGCAGTATCAATGTTTATTGGCAATCACTGCCAATGTTAATCAGAAGCCCGATACTAAATTATCTGTTAATTGTGTTTTTGGCCTTTCAGGCAGCAAGAACTCTGGTTTATAAATTAAATATTATTGAGATTTTTGCCCAAACCCTCATGATTTATTTGTTGTTTTTCCTGGCGGCCTTTTGGAATTGGTATCCGATTTGGTTATTAGTGCTAGTGCCGTTTTTGCCGGAAAAATCCGGTATTAAACCCTATATTTTGGCGTTTACCTTTTCATCGATGCTGGGATACGCCGCCTACTGGATCTCGTTGCGGTTTAATTACCAATTCTTTCTCTGGCCGGTTATAATATACCTGACGGTTCTTTCCGGTCCGGCAATTATATGTTTACAAGACATAAAAAAGAAATATTTATAATTTTTTCCCTGATAGCCGCCTATTTTTTTACGCGGTTGATTAATCTCACGATTTTACCGATTTTTACCGATGAGGCGATTTATTTGCGCTGGAGCCAGATTATGGCTTATGACGCATCTTTACGGTTTCTGCCGCTGACCGATGGCAAACCGCCGCTGTTTTTTTGGTTAATGATGATCGCGATCAAAGTCTTGAGAAATTTTGATATCTTATTTGCCGGCCGGCTGACCAGTGTTTTGTGCGGACTTTTAGGATTGTCCGGTGTCGCCTTTACGGCTTGGATTCTGTTTAAAAACAAAAAAATTAGTGCCCTGGCTTCTATATTCTATATTCTATCCCCATTTTCGTTCGTTTATGATCGGATGGCGATGGCGGACTCTCTGCTTACCGGGTTATATATTTGGGCTATGGGTTTGTCGATTTTACTGGTGAAGACTGCCAGACTTGATATTTCCCTAATTTTAGGTGCTGTTATGGGTTTCGGTCTTTTAACCAAGAGCCCGGCAATTTTTGCTTTGATATTGTTTCCCGTATTAATAATTTTGAGGCCGAAAAATATTTTAAAAGTTGCGTTGCTTTTTATTTTAAGCTTTGGAATTGCCGAAATGTTTTTTTCAATACTTCGTCTGTTCCCATTATTTAATATGATTTCGTCAAAAAACGCCGAATTTACAATTGGACTATCAGAATTTCTTAAACAACCATTCGGACTTCTTGTTGGGAATCTTAAGAGTCTTCTGTATTGGGAATATTTTTATTTAACGATACCAATAACACTTCTGTTTTTTTACGCCTTATATAAAGGTCTAAGAAAAAATTTTATTGAAACCTTGATTCTTGCTTCATACTTCTTGATTCCTGTCATAGCAATAGCCTCATTTAATAAAGTAATTTATGCGAGGTATTTATTAATGTTTACCATGCCAATATTAATTTTAGCCGCCTATGGGTTGTCAAAACTAAAGTCGATTTTTTATCTGCCGGTTTTTTCCGTTGCAGTTTTTACAATAGTGATGTTAGTTACAAATCCTGTGCGTGCCCCGTTTTTGCAGGCGGATCGGGATCAATATATTGACGGTTGGGCTGCCGGTAATGGCATTGTTGAAATTCGTGATTTTCTTAAAAACAAATCCGGGGTCCTGGCGACCGAAGGGACTTTTGGTTTAATGCCGTTTTCTCTTGAGCTCTATCAAAATGAATATCCGAACATGCAAATAAAATCTTATTGGCCGCTGCCGGAAAAACTTCCGGCTAACACCGATTATCTGATCATTTATCAGCACCCCGATTACCCGAAAAATTATAAGTTGGAAGAACTTCTCCGATTCAAACAGGGTAACAGTAATGATTATTTAAGGCTTTATAGAGTTTTGAAATGAAAAGATATCTTGTTCTCCTTTTAATAATCATTCTCGCAAGTTTTTTAAGGCTTTATAAATTGGGGGAAGTGCCGGGGAGTTTGGATTGGGACGAAACCTCCCTGGGATGGAATGCGTATTCGATATTAAAAACGGGAACCGATGAATATGGTAAGGCCTGGCCGGTTTCCATAAGATCATTTAACGATTACAAACCGCCGATGTATGTCTATGTGGCCATCCCCTCGATTGTGGTTTTCGGACTTAACGAATTTTCTGTAAGGCTGCCGTCGGCAATAGCAGGCATATTGACGGTATTTATAACCTATTTTTTAGTTAAAGAGTTAACAAAAAAAGATTCTTTAGCATTACTCTCGTCTTTTTTGCTGGCTATTTCTCCTTGGTCAATACAATTTTCGCGGGGGGCATTTGAGGCGAATTTGGCTCTATTTTTCTTTGTTTTTGGTGTTTACTTACTGTTAAAAAAACCTTTTTTGTCAGTTTTCCCGTTTATTTTGAGTATCTATTCTTACCATAGTTCCCGGCTGGTTATCCCGGCATTTTTATTTTTATTATTAATATTTTATTTTAAAAAAGTTTTAAAGAATTGGAAACCTTTTTTTGTTTATTGCCTTTTGTTTCTTGTGTCTTTATATCCATTAGTTCGAAATTCTTTACACACCGGTGCAGTAACGGCCCGGTTGGGGAGTGTGGGCACAGTGCAAAACGTAAGTCAGTTTACCGACAATTATTTATCCCATTACAATTTTGATTTTTTGTTTTTGTCTGCAGACAAAAACGCCCGGCACCATGTCCCTGACGTGGGATTATTATACCTGGCAGAATTCCCGTTTTTGTTGGCAGGGTTTTACTTCCTCGCAAAAAACAAACCAAAATGGCTGAAATTTATCCTGATCTGGCTGGCCGTGGCGCCTATGGCCGCGGCATTGGTCAATGACGCGCCGCACGCCATTAGATCATTAATGTTTTTGCCCGTTTTTCAAATAATAATTGCCTATGGATTAACAAAAGTTTGGCTACCGTTAATTTTTTTAAATTTTTTGTTTTGGGGTCACCAGTATTTTGTTCATTTTCCGGTGGAATATGCCAAAGACTGGCAATATGGCTATAAACAAGTTATACAAAAAGTTTTGGCAGTTGAAAAAAACTACAACACAATTTATGTGACTAATCTTTATGACCAGCCGTATATTTATTTTTTATTTTATGGCCGCATAAGCCCGGTTGTAAAAAATTCCGGTTATTTTTACCAGGGCTTAGACAAGTACGAATTTGGGAGATTTAAAGATGATAAAAAAGCTCTTTATGTTTTGGCACCGTCGGAACTTACGGACAAATACCGAGTATTGGACAAAGTATTATTTCCTGACAAGACAGCCGCATTTATATTTGCTACAATCAAAAAATGAAACCATATTTATCAATTGTAATCCCGGCGTACAACGAAGCGAATAATTTCCGTGACGGTCTTTTAAAACCCGCGACTGACTATCTGGCAAAACAAAAATATCCATGGGAGGTTATTTTTGTCAACGACGGATCAACTGATGATACCGAAAAATTATTAACCGCTTTTTGCCGGGCCAATTCTGATTATCAATTGCTAACTATTCCCCATGGCGGCAAAGCTGCGGCGGTAACTGCCGGAATGCTTGTCGCAAAAGGGGAAATAGTTCTATTTACGGACTTTGACCAGTCGACTCCGTTATCCCAGATCGAAAAATTTATCGAATCTCATGAAAATGGTTCGGATATTGTCATCGGGGACAGGGGGGTAATGGATAAAATGAATAATACTTTTTTCCGGCGGTTTCGCAGTTGGGTGTTTTTAACGCTGGTTCAGCTGGTTTTACTCCCCGGGATTCGCGACAGTCAATGCGGTTTTAAATCTTTTAAACAAAAATATATAAAAAAGATTTTTAGTAATTTGAAAGTTACTAACACAGGCATTGTGACCGGCGGGTATATGGGAGCTTTTGATGTCGAAGCCTTATTTTTAGGCCGGAAATTAAAGTGTAAAATTGCCCAAGTCGCGGTAGAATGGAACAAAGTTGAGGGAACACGGCTTAATCCGGTTTTGGAACCGATCAAAATGGCGATTGACGTTTTCAAAGTAAGGATTTTTGATATCTTGGGCAAATATGATAATCTCACAAACGCCGTTAAGGCTTAGCTTTTTAGGAGGAAATACTGATTTTCCGGAGTTTTATAAAAAATACGGCGGATGTGTTTTGACCACCGCCATTGACAAGTTTGTTTACTGCACAATCCACAAGCGGTTTGATGACAAAATTTATGTCAGTTGGTCAAAAAAAGAAATTGTCGACGATGTCTCCCAAATCGAGCATGAGTTGGTCAGGGAAGCAATGAAAAAAGTTGGGGTTTCCAGGGGATTGGAAATATCTTTTTACGCCGATGTCCCGTCGGAGGGCTCGGGGCTTGGTTCGTCCTCGAGTGTTACCGTCGGGGTATTGAATGCCTTGCACCAATATAAAGGCGATGTGGTTGGTGCGGGGCAGTTGGCGCAAGAGGCTTGCGAGATTGAATTGGGTATCTTAAAAAAGCCAATCGGAGTGCAGGATCAGTATATTGCCGCATTCGGAGGTCTGCGGTTTTTTGAGTTTTGCCGGTCGGGAAAAATCATTCCGCATGATCTAAACATGGCGGATGGGATGATGGAAGATCTTGATAACAGTTTAATGCTTTTTTATACGGGGAGAACGAGAAAATCAAAAGATATTCTGAACGGATTAAAAAATAGTTTATCCGGCAAAGAAAAAACGGAATTAAATTTAAAAACAAAAGCATTGGCCGAAGAGGGTTTTAAATGTTTTCAAGATGGCGGGGTTGAGTGTTTGGGCGATCTTCTAAATCAGGGCTGGGAAATAAAAAAACAAATGGCGGAGGGAATAACCGATCCGGAAATTGATCAGATGTATAAAAATGCCCTGACCTCCGGGGCGACGGGCGGTAAGATTGCCGGAGCCGGTGGCGGGGGATTTATGATGCTCGTTGTTCCCTGGGAAAAGAGAAAGAGTGTCAGAGCGGCTTTAAAATCATATCGCGAAGTTCCTTTCCGCCTTGAACCGGACGGGAGTAAAATAATATTTAACTCAAAGTAGATCTCTGGAATTAATTATTGTACAACCAACAGGCGCAACCTTGGTTTCAAAACCATAATAAACTTTTATATTTTTATCCGGCCGGTAATACCTGGTAAACCACTGATCAAAAAGAGTCAGCTTTAGTTTTTGCGATCCTTCCCATCCCGATTTTGATTCAACGTCGTCAGCAAAGTATAAACAATTATTATTACTAATAATATTTTTAGCCTTAAGACTTATCGACGATTCATATTTATACGTACTGGTGTTTTCATGAACAGATATAGCTAAAAAATTATAAGTGAAGTACAAAACTAAAAGCATTGCTACCAAATATTTATTTAACTTAGTAATAATAAAGGCTTGGAATAAAATTATAAATATTAAAGGGATAGTTAGTCTGACCGGCCATTTATGAATGATAAAACTTATGGGGATAATATAGATTGAAAATAAAAAAAGACAAAATGCCCCGAACTTTATAACCGGCTTTTTAAACACAAAAACAAAAACTGTTAAATAACAAACAAGAAAACCCAAATACCAGTAAGCGCCGGTATTTTGAATTGTTTGCCAGAGGCCCGGGAGAGGTTTGGCAAAGATTGATGGCAGGAAATCCGGTAGAAAACCCGGTAACCCAAGACTCCAAAAGAAATACCATAGGAAATTATTACTGATGATTTTTAAGTTAAATTGTGGGGCATACTCGGGTCGGACGGCAACCTGTCCATAGTTTACTTCGTATAAAATAACGAAGGGAATTGTGAGAATAATTAAAATAAAAAGTTGCATTATTAGTTTTCTATCAAACAATTTTTTAAAAACTAATATTGCGAGAATTAAGACAGGAAGTAAAAAAGCTTCCTCCCGGGACAAAGCAGCAAAAATAAAGAAGGGGATAAACAAGAGGTTTTTTCTAAAGAATAAATAGAAACTGGCGGCACAGAAGGTAAACATGACCACTTCCTGAAATGTTGCCAGCCAATAGAGTTGATAAACGTGATTAAAACTAAGAGCATACATAACTGTTGCTAAAAAAGAAAAGCTGTTTTTAAAAAACAAATTAAAAGATTTATATAAAAAGATAAGACCGAGTCCAAAAACAATAAATATAAAAACGTGAGTAATTGCGAGATTGTTTATTATTCCGGCCGTGTAATAAAAAAGATCTATACCAATGGGCCGGTAAAAGCCATAGCTTTTAAGAGGACCCAAATCTAAAATTCGCGACGAGACAAAGAGGAAGAAATCATCCTGAAAAATATAAGTTGAAAAAGCGCCGCGAAAGACAAAAAGAATTGCACTAAAAAGAATAAACCACTTTTTCATAGGTTTATCATATAATATAGGTATGCGTTTGTCAGTTGCCATTTCCGCCTATAACGAAGAGCGCAATCTGGATCGGTGCCTGGAAGCTGTCCGTCATCTGGCTGATGAAATCGTGATTGGCGTTGATGACAAGACAACAGACACAACTGAACAGATTGCCAAGAAATATACCAAGAACGTTTTTAGTTTAAAACATAATGACAATTTTCACCTTTTGAAACGGAAAGTAATCGAAAAATGCCGGGGTGATTGGATCTTACAACTTGACGCTGATGAAGTTGCCACTCCCGAATTGGCAAAAGAGATAAGTAGATTATTAACATTAAACGATAAAGAAATCGAAAGAGGGCAAGCAAACATTCCTGAACTTTTTTTGCGGCACAAACATGTTGTTGAATTACGTGACGGAAAGATTGGGGAAGATTCCGGGTCCTACACGGCCTTTTTTATTCCCCGGATAAATTTTTTTCTTGGTTCATTTCTGAAACGCGGTGGCGTTTACCCGGATGGGGTTATTAGATTATTTAAAAGGGGATTTGCTAAAATCCCCGCGGAATCTGTTCATGAACAAATAAAGATTAAGGGGCGGGTAGGCTGGTTGAAAAATAATTTACAACACTTTGGCGATCCGACATTTTGGCATTACATTGCCCGGTTCAACCGGTACACGGATTTGGAAGCTAAAACCGTGACCGGAAACATAATTGAAAACTTGTTTGTCAAACCGCTCTTTGATTCAAGGCAAGGATTTATGACAATCTATTTCCGGCATCTGGGATTTCTGGACGGCTTCCCCGGCTTTATTTGGGCCTTATTTTC
>CAYHSW010000009.1:0-3695 GCA_964359405.1 uncultured Gammaproteobacteria bacterium
ATCTCATCGCTGTCGGGACAACTGGCCTCTCTCTCAAATGCCATACAGGTTGATGGGACAGGGTCAATTGCAATCAAAGGTAGGTTCAACCTCGGCATCGGGACGACTAACCCCCTCTATAAATTAGATGTTGCCGGAGATATTAACACCACGGGGGATATTCGCAAATCCGGCACCGCTTACACCAACCCGGATTACGTTTTTTATCCATCCTATAACTTAATGTCTTTGACCGATTTAAAAACCTTCACTGCCACCAACTTTCATTTGCCCGGAGTGCCTTCTTCCGAAGATATTGCTCAAAACGGCGTGGCTTTATTTGAACAAACCAGGCTTAATTTGGAAAAAACGGAACAGGCATATCTTTATTTGTTTAATTTGAATGATATTGTGGCAAGCAATTCGGCGCAGATCGCCACGATTTCGGCCCGCCTAGACTCGCAATTTGCTTCGTCTGAGGCGAGGCTGGCCAGTTTGGCCAATTTGCCCCCGGATATTTCCACCCAATTGGCGTTGATACCACAGATTCAGGATCAAATTGCCAGCTTGAGTGCAGAGATGGCGAGTGTGTCAGGAAGATTGGCCAAGACGGAAGAGAAAACCGCCTCAATATCAGGGATTCTGGACGCGGCCAGAATGACGGTGTTTGACAACATTGACGTGGCAACATTAAGTGCCCAGTTTGGGACATTTAGTGACAGTTTGAAAGTCATTGGCACCACCCAATTGGCTGCCACAACAATCGGTGGCGCTTTACAGGTGGGCTTATTGCACTTTGATGATCTAAAAGCGGAGATTAGTTCGCTGACCGGATTGGTGACCATAAACAGCAATCTCAATGTCATGGGCGATGCTACCGTTTCGGGGCAATTACGCGTGGAAAAAGGCATTGTAATGCCTGACACAATTACCGGAGAAGATTATTGTGTCCAGGTGACTAATGGGGAAATTGTTAAAACAAAGGGGCAATGTCAGTAGCCTATAGTTTAATGAGTTTTTATGAATATTTTTGAAAAAATTGTCAAAGGATTTATAACAAAAAATCTCACGATTTCAAAAGGAAACTCTCAGAATTTCGAAACTCGTGAGGTTTCGACCATGGCGAATCGTGAGATAATAGGAAAGAATTGATATAAACATGATCACTTTTAAAAATCAAATCAGAAAAATTTTTAATGATACTAAAGAAATTTCCTGTCCCGCTTTTACTGGAGAAGCAATTTTGTTTAATGCCAAAGGGATAAATCATCTTTTATACAAAGGCAATCGCAGTAAAAGGGACATTTCTCGAATTCAAACCAACATCCGCTTGCTACCACGAGCCATAAAAGTTTTGCGTTTAATGCCTTTTTTCCAAGAGGAAAGTTTTTATGAAAAAGATAAAATTTTGTTTAAATATTGGGCATTTGAAGCAGTTGTTGAAGAACGCAGGGTAAAAGTGGTTGTTAGACAAATTGGCAATGGCCAAAAACATTTTTGGAGTGTAATACCGGCGTGGAGAAAAGACCGTTTTGGAATTTTGAATGCGAAAAGTAGAAAACTGGATGAAGATGATTAAAAATGTTTACACTGAAAAACTATCGCAATAATTTTTTAGTGCTGGCCGTCGGTTTTGGATTGACCGAATAAACCTTGCGGTTAACCAGCAGAAGGATATTAACAAAAATAAGAACCTTTGTCAAGCAATGTTTGAAAAAATTAAATTATTTTTGAGTAAGAAAACGGAGATCCCGGATCAAGTCCGGGATGACACAATTATGGATTCTGGACAGGCCAGAATGACAAATAAACCCATTACTGATACATTTTGTTGCCCGTATTGTCAATCTAAGAATTTTGTCCGGCGGGGGTTGCGGATAAAGAAGCGGGAGAATGTGCAACTTTATCTTTGTAAAGATTGCGGAAAAACTTTCACTCCCCACTCCGTTTCCGGCAAGCATTATCCCCTGGCCACGATTTTTGATGCCATTAGTCTTTATAATTTGGGCTACTCGCTGGAAGAGAGTTGCAGAAAAACAAATAACGCAGTAGGGGTCGGGTCTCCCGACCCGTCATTAATTAGTCCCGCCACCCTTTCCAGTTGGATTGAACAATTCAAAGAAGACCTCCCCTTTTTGCGGATGCGCAATTTTGCCACCGCTAAATTTAAACCGCAGGACATGATTATCACCGCCACTTTGGCTCACAGGCAGTTATACCGGTTTAGATTTCACCGCGCCAAATGTCGTTTAATTATGCAGGAAAACTTTCATCACCGGCTTTTTACCCCGTTGGTGGAGTTTTTGGAAATGGTGCCGGGGGAGTGTCCGCACCAATATTTCCAGGACGGGCAGCGCGCCTCGGAAACTCCTTTGACTTTTTCTAAAACCGCGATGATTGTCCGGGGGAAAACAAATTACGCCACTAAATTGGCGGCGTTTGTTTTGCAAGGGGCCAAAGAAAGAAAAAACCGCCATGAAATTTTGCAAAAATTCATGTTGTACAACGATTCGGTCACTGTCGCCACCGAAGTGCCGGTGTATTTGACCAGGGATGATTTGGAACATATGCAAACGCAATTGGGGTTTGAAATCTTTGTAGGGGCGCGGTCTTCGCGCCCGGGCGGGGAAACCCCGCCCCTACCGAAATTAATCACCGGCCACATTGATTTTGTCCAAATTAGAAACGGCATGATCCATCTTTTGGATTTTAAACCCAATGCGGAAAAAGAACGACCGATCGAACAACTGACCCTGTATGCGATGGCCCTATCGCGATTGACCGGGTTAAGACTATTTGAATTTAAATGTGCCTGGTTTGACGAGAAAGACTACTTTGAATTTTATCCGCTGCATGTTTTGCACAAACCCAAAAAGGCCATCCGGCGGAGAAAAGTGGAAACGGATGAGGGGACTTATTTGGTTAATAAAAATAGTGTTAAAATTGATAGTATTAGACCAATATGACTTACGCAAAATTTTCACCAAGAAGACCAATCAAAAGTTTCCAGGATTTGGAGGTTTATCAAAAGTTGCTGGCGGTTTCTGTGGCCGTTGCCAAACGGATAACTTTAAAAGAGCTCCCCCTGCCACAGCAGGGAGAGCTCTTGAGAAATGTGTCTTTGGAATTACCGGTAAAAATTGCCCGGGCGCACAGTTGGCGGTTTTCAAACAAAGTCAGAGCTATAGAAATTTTGGAAGATATTATGTTGGGGACTAATATATTAATAGTATATCTGGAGCAATACCGGGACATAGAAAACCCGCCTAGCGGCGAGGCAAGTATTGAGTTGGAATTCTTCGAGGAGCAAATCGCCTCGCTTCTTACCTGCCGCTGGAAAGTGATGCATCTGGCCAGATCGTGGGAGAAATTTAGTCAAACCCCGGAATGATTCTCTTTAACCGGGTTTTATTTGTAAATTCATAGTGGCCCGCCGCGGCGGGCCACTTAAATTAAAACAGCAATGGTTCCGAGTTCCCATTGTCACGGAACAAACCTATTTTGTCTCCAAAGCTTTAGGCGGGGCATCTTTGGACCCCTTTCGAGGTAGAGATCAAACCCCTGCGTTTACATTTAATAAGGACTCTTTCGCCACATTGCTGTCTGATTATCAGACTAACACTAAGAGTGCTAATTTGTCAATATGAAATTTGCTATAACATTTGTGGCCCGCCGCGGCGGGCCACCAAGAATTTACCTTTAAACCCGATTGCGGA
>CAYHSW010000009.1:3795-15254 GCA_964359405.1 uncultured Gammaproteobacteria bacterium
CGGAGCACCGGGCATCTTTCTTTCGGTTCACTTTCTTGGATGAGCAAGAAAGTGAACAAAATGAATTAAAAAATTGGCTATTGACAGGCTTTAAATTTTGTTTAATAATTTCTCTTGGAAAGAAAATATGTCTGATTTACCTAACTATTTAACCGTAAAACAACTGATGTCGCTTGCTGACGTCACTAAAGTCCAACTCGCCTATTATTCCAAGTTGGGTCTTATTCCCCCGGCGGTCAAACGCAAATATGACGGCGAAATGATCGGGCACTACCCCGCCGCCACTCTTAAAACTCTTGAAGAAATTAAAGAGATGAAAAATAAAGGCCTCTCGATCTCTGATATGAAACATTTTGAAAATGTAAGGGCGGGGTCTTCCCGCCCGCCAATTCCAAACGGGTCGGGAAACCCGACCCCTACAGGTGCGCTCCTACAACACATATTTTTATTATTAATTTTTTCGATTGGGATTCTCTTTGGTTATTTCCTAGGTATCGGCAAAACAAATCAAAACGTCAAGAACTTGTCGATGGGTTCCGATCCTGTTTATTTAATGACCCTTGACAACCAGCCAAAAAATTTCTATAAACTGGGAACTGTTAATTTACAACAATGAACGACGACACTATTACTATTAACCCGCAAAGTCTCGGAAACTTTTTGGGGAAAGTTTTATCTTTCGGGCCGGCGCTTTTAGCTTTAACCGTAGCGTTGGTTTTTTCGCCCATAACCGTCGACGGTTTTGATTTGCCAAAAGGAACCGTACTTTTGGTAATTTCCGGTTTCCTAATAATTGCTTATTTAGCCAAAGCAACCATAAACAAAAACCTGGAGATTTCATCCTCGGTTTTTAATTTGCCAATTTTATTCTTTCTGGCCGGAACTCTGATTTCCGCTCTTATTCCGGTTAATAAAATCTCTGCTTTGACAGACGTCGCCCTCTTTTTTATCCCCTGCGTTCTGGTTTATTTTTTGCTGGCCAACATTATTAAATCCGAAGACGATTTAGGGGGGGCCATTTCCGGATTAATCCTGACCGCCCTTGCCTTAAGCCTCGTCACCATTGCCGGTAATGTTTTAACCCTTTTGACAAAGTTTGACATAGTTATATCGGTTCCTCTTTTGTCGCCCCTCTTCTCCCCGACCGGTTCGATCTTTACCCAGACAATCTTTTTAGTCATTATTATCCCTTTAGTTATTGCCAAACTTAAAGAGGGAAAGAAGTTTGTTTGGGGTCCGGTTTTGGCCGTAATTACCGTTGGCATTCTTTTGGGAATCAACACTCTTTTTGGGAACCGGCCGGTTCTTTTGGATTATCAAACCAGCTGGAGGATAGCCACCGGGGCATTGGGATCATCATTTTTGTCCGCTCTTTTCGGTGCGGGTTACAATCAATTCACCAATGCTTTTACCGCCTTTAAATCGGTGGATTTTAACCTTACCAATTACTGGAACTTGCGGTTTGTCTCGTCGGGAAACTACTATTTACACCTCCTGACGGTCTCCGGCATCGCCGGATTGACCGCCTTTATCTGGCTGATCGCAAAATTCATTAAAACTTTCCGCTTAAGACTGTCTCTTAACATCGCCCGGGCGCAAGAAATCGGGTTGCTTGTTTCCATAAGTTTCTGTCTGGCCGTCTTTGTCTTCGTCCCGGCCACCCTTCTCTCGCTTTTTACCTTCTTTTATTTGCTTGGCCTTTTGGTTTCTTATTACCGCTTGCGCGAAGTCACCGCAATTTCTGCGTACTATAAAAAGGACATTAATCCTTTGTTTGTCTTAACCGTGGCCGTTTTGGCCATTGGAGGACTTATCTATTATGCCAGCCGGATCTTTTATGCCGATATTATTTTTGCCCGGTCGCTTAATGCCGCCGCCGCCAACCGCGGTGCCGATACTTATAATTTGCAAATAAAAGCTATTGATTTAAATCCTACCAATGACAATTATCACCTGTCTTATTCCCAAACTAATTTAGCCCTGGCGGATGCCATGGCGGGAGCCGCCACTCCGGGAGCAACCTTGTCGGACCAACAGAAAAATACCATTACCCAGCTCGTCCAACAATCCATCCGCGAAGCACGGTTCGCAACCGGCTTAGAGCCAAACAGTGCCGCCGATTGGGAAAATCTGACCGGAATTTACCGCTCGCTTATTAATTTTGCCCAGGGGGCGGATCAATGGGCTTTAGCCTCACAAAATCAGGCGATTGCTCTTGACCCGGCCAATCCCCGTTTGCGCCTCGATCTCGGCGGACTTTATTTGTCCTTTGGCCAATACAACATCGCCGCCCAGGCCTTCTCTCTGGCCGCCCAGTTAAAACCGGACTTTGCCAACGCCCATTATAACTTGGCTCAGGCGTATAGACTATTAAAGAACAATGATTTTTATAAACAGGAAATGGAAGCGACTAAAAGCCTGATTTGCGTCACCGCTTCCGCCGATTGTGATAAATTAAACCAGGAACTGGCCGATTTCGATAAAAACACGGTTGTTGAAGCTTCCCCATCCGCCAAACCAACTAATCTTCCCAATGTTAAACCCACCCCGGCGCCCAAAATCTCCTCCCCCTCCGGGGAATTGAATCCCTAGCCGCGTTGCGCACCACGTACGCAACAATGTCATGCTGAACTTGTTTCAGCATCTATCTTTAACTTACTATGATAAAATAGGACAAGATCCCGAAACGAGTTCGGGATGACACGCTGGAAAAAGGGCCTGTAGGTAAACGGTATACCGCGTCATTCGCATTGACGAGTTCGGAGTTCAATTCTCCGTGGGTCCACACTTCTCCCCTTGCACATTCAATGATTCAGGAGTACGATTAGAAGATGAATCGAAAGTATCCCCCGGAATTAGTTGTGAAAATAAGAAATTTAAGATCAAAAGGTTGTACTTATGGGGAAATTGTCTCTGAATTGAAAATCAAAATTCCAAAAAGTTCCCTCTCGTGGATTGTTAGAAACACTCCCCTTCCCGCTTCATATCAAAAAAGAATTGATAAACTAAATTTAACTAACCTGAATTATGCACGCTGCGTTGCCCATGAAATGTGCGCTATTAAAAGGGAAAAGTTCTTTGCCCGGATAAAAAACATTAATCTCCCAATTGCGCAGAAAATAAAAGATAAAAACGTCGCAAAAATTGCTCTAGCCATGCTCTGTCTCGGTGAAGCTTCAAAATATAACCCCAAAACACGAAGCCCTTTTTGTTTAGGAAGTTCCGACCCAAGAATTATCATTCTATTTTTATATTTACTCAATAAATGTTTTGAGATTAATCAAAACAATATTAGAGCCACCATTCAATGTCGAGCCGATCAAAATACTGATGATTTAAAGAAATATTGGTTAAAAGTAACGGGAATCCCGGAAAGATTATTCTATAAACCATTAATTGATCCCAGAACAGTTGGCAAGCCAACCTTAAAAAAAGATTATAAAGGAGTGTTAAAAATTACCTATTTGAGGACAAAAGAACAATTAGAACTGGAATCTCTTGCTGATCTAATTTATAATAACGTTAACGGGGGCCATTAGCTCACTTGGTAGAGCGTTCGCATGGCATGCGAGAGGTAAGCGGTTCGATCCCGCTATGGTCCACATTAATTTCTATCTTTATCAATAAGTCTCCTGACATACTCGGATTTATTCAAGCCATAAACTTTTCCCGCCCGGTCCAAATAAATAACCTGGGCCGGCGACAAAAACATATTGAACCGCTCGCTGTAATGCCGCTTTTCTGCGCGGCTGACAAAGTCTGCAACTATCTCCCCAACCGTATATTCGTTATATTTGGCCCCGGAAAAATAAGCATTGGAAATTTTTAAAGAAAAGTCCTCGTAAACGGACAAACACAGCACCGGTTTTTTATTTTGGATGGCCAATGTCGCCTCATGCCCCAACTGAAAATCCTCCTGGGAAATTTCAATAATCACTGCGTCCGCTTTTTCGATATCCTGAGTAATTATTTTGGCTTTTGTGGCCTTGATAGCTGCCAAAACCATGAGGTAATACTTCTCATACCGGTCTCTTCCGATCAAACTCGCCCCATAAAACACCGTCATAATTAAAATATATACGTATATTATATAGATTGCAAGAGAGGGGTTTATTTTATTTATTGGGGAAATGTATGTATGTTATTTTTATCCTTATTCCAATTTATTATATTCTGGTTCGTTTCTAATAATGTGTTCATAATAATTTCGTAGGGGCGCGGTCTTCGCGCCCGATGTTATTATTTTATATTATTTTAACAAAGAAAGTGGATTAACCGCCACCCCGTTTTGGTAGACGGTGAAGTGAAGATGCGGGCCGGTGGAGCGGCCGGTGGAGCCAATTTTTCCCAGTAATCCCCCGCGCCCCACATTATCACCAACATTAACAAAAACTTCGGACATGTGAGCGTAAAGAGTAACTAAACCGTTACCGTGGTCAACTTTAACATGTTTACCGTAACCGCCGTTATAACCGGAACGTTCGGCCAAAATCACCCGCCCAGAATCGGCCGCGGCGATCGGAGTTCCCAAACTATTGGCAATATCATCCCCGTTGTGATACCAGCTGAAATATTGGGTCATTGTTCCGCTGGCGGGCCAGGACAGGGCTCCGGAACCCCGGGCAAATAAAGTTTGAGACGGTGTCATTTGATAAACCGGCCGGATTATTTCCTCGGGCATAACCCCGCCGGGAATAACCAGTGTTTGGCCGGCCGCTAGATCAAAAGTTTCATCGTTGGCAAAAGAGTTATAGGGCCAGTCCACCAACGGCTGGGAACTTTCCAGGCCGTATTTTTTAGCCAAAGAATCGATCGTGTCGCCTTTTTTAACGGTGATAATAACCCCGGACACCGGCGGAATTTTGACAACATCGCCAATTGTTAAATCATCAACCGATAGTTTGGGATTAAGAGCTTTAATAGAAGCAATATCTACACCGTAGTTTTTGGCAATAACGGAAACGGTGTCCCCTTTTTTGACAACATATTCAACCACATCCCGGCGCGGTTTTTCCGACTCGGTGGTTTTGGTGGTTACCGCTGTCGCGGTGTTTAAAACGGAAGATGGAGATTCCTGATTACTTGCGGCCGAAGCCCGGGTCGGGTAATTATTAATAAGAACCGGGGCGGAAATCATCCCGACGACAACCAGAGTCATCATCCCAAAATGCAAAAAGGGTCGCTGATAAGCTCCCCGGCGCACCACTAATTTATCAACAACAAAGGACTTAGCGCCTTCAAAACGCCAGCCGAACGATCCGGCTTTTTTCCCAAGATACCATTTCCAAGCTTTGCCGTACTCCCCCACGTCGGAAAGTAAAATCATGGTTTTGGAAGAGTACTATATTAATAACGTGGGGTCAAGATGTCTGAATACTACTCAACTATATCAAGTGGCCCCAGAAGGGGCATGTCATGCCGAACTTGTTTCGGCATCTCGTCCAAAACCCATGAGGTTCGGGAAATAAATCCTGAAACAAGTTCAGGATGACAATAAAGAAGAGGTCACACCGCTTTGTCCAGCGTTTTTAAAAATTCCGCATTGGTTTTACTTTGGCCTAAACGAGTAATCAGGGCTTCGGTACGCTCTTCATCAGATAACATATGTAACATCCGGATTAACCGGTTGCGCAGATCCTGGGTTGATTTGTCAAAAAATCTCTCGTCATTTCTCGTCCCCGAAGCCCCGACATCAATCGACGGAAAAATGCGTTTTTCCGCGAGCCGGCGGTCAAGATGCAGCTCCATATTACCTGTGCCTTTGAATTCTTCATAAATTAAATCGTCCATTCTTGAATCCGTATTAACCAAAGCGCTTCCGATAATAGTCAGAGATCCGCCATTTTCGATGCACCGGGCAGCGCCCAAAAACTTTTTGGCCGGAAATAAAGCCGACGGATCGAACCCTCCGGATAATGTCCGTCCGGAATTGGGCATCGCCAAATTGTAAGCCCGGGCCAATCTCGTTATGGAATCCAATAACATAAAGACATTTTTACCGCTTTCGACAAGCCGTTTAGCCCGTTCCAATCCGATTTCCGCCACTTTTGTCTGGGCAAACGGCGGTTCGTCAAAGTTGGAAGCAATAACTTCGCCGCGAGTCCCCCGGGTAATGTCCGTCACTTCCTCGGGTCGTTCCCCGACCAATAAAACCATCAAATGATAATCCGGATAATTGGTGGTTATGGCGTTGGCAATTTCTTTGAGAAGCCAGGTCTTGCCGGCTTTCGGAGGTGAAACTATCAGTCCCCGCTGTCCTCTGCCAATGGGAGCTATCAGATCAATAATGCGAGTGCTAAGAATTTCTTTCTCCGTTTCCAATTTTAAAAACACGTCCGGATAAACCGGAACAAGATCGTCAAGCCAGGGACGTTTGGCCGCTTCTTCCACCGGACTTTCATTGACGGTGTCAATTCGGAGTAATCCATAGTAACGTTCGTTGTCTTTGGGTTCTCGGCCAATGCCGGAAACTTTATCCCCGGCCCGCAACCCGAACCGCCTTATTTGGGAAACGGAAACATAAATATCTTTTTCCGAAGGCACAAATTTTGGACGCAGATAACCGTGACCCTCCGGCTGGATCTCCAAAATTCCGGCCAAATCCATCGTCGGAATACCGGCTTCCAAATCATTCTGCTGTGGCTGCGCCATAGGATAGGGTCTGTTATTGTACATAAAGTGGCTCTAAACCGAGGTCAACTAACCTAGTTTATATGGTTTTACTTTCCTTGTCAAGATTGGACTTTGTAGGCCTGCCCAACCTACAGAGTCCATGCTTGACAACGATAACCAATAGGTGCTACAACAGTAAAGACTGTAATCTCTACTGCCTAGAGGTTGCGTGTCAAGAGAAAGCATCACTTTTCGAGATTCAGGCTGCGGAAGTGATGCTTTTTTGTGTCATATTTTTACAATGTTGCCATGGTGATGAAATTGCGGCCCTCTCCGGCCAGCCATTTCCTAACATGCAAACTAAATTTGTTATTTTTAGTTTCAGTTTTATGGGTGTTTGTTTTTAATTTCTTCAGAAACTTTTTAATAATGCTCGCTTTGTATGACATAGACAAACTATAACTCCATTATATCCTCTTGTCAAGACCGATAGTATATTGGATTATAAGCCGATAGTAAAACTAAAGAGGAAAGTGTTGTTGGGACAATAAAAATTGGTAATTAAAAATTTAAAATTGCAGTGTGGATAACCTGTGGGTAAGTCCCCGGAGTTTTGCTTCCTTGGCTCTTTTTTCTTCTGACGAAACTCTGCGCACGTTGCCGAGTAAATCAAGTTCCCCGAAGGCAACCGATTTAGGTGGCAGCGGCTTGCTGTGGTAAGAAGATAAAATAGCCAAAGCAATCGCCAGATCCCCTGCCGGCTCGGTAATTTTAAGTCCGCCGGAGACGGAAACATAAACGTCCTCTTTATATAATGGTATATTCAGTCTTTTTTGCAAAATAGCGCAAATCGTTAATAACCGGTTATGATCAACCCCCGACGCCACCCGGCGTGGATTAGGTATCGGAGTTGAGGTTACTAAGGCCTGAACTTCAGCAAGTATTGGTCTTGTACCCTCCATTATTATAGTTAAACACGATCCCGAATCCGTCGATTCAATTGGTAAACTTGGTTCTGTTGCAACTAAACCGCTGTCCTTCATTTCAAAGATACCAACCTCGTCAGTGGGTCCAAACCGATTTTTCGAGGTGCGGACAATGCGCAAGGAACTGTATTTATCTCCATCAATAGTTAAAACCGTGTCGACAATGTGCTCCAAAACTTTGGGTCCGGCGATGGTGCCGTCTTTGGTGACGTGACCAACCAATATCAAAGGAATTCCTAAATTTTTTGTGGTTTGGATCAATCTATTTGCACATTCGCGCACCTGACCAACAGATCCTGCGGTGCCTGACAAATCGTCGGTGGTTAACGTCTGAATCGAATCGACAATAATTAATTGGCAATTGGCAATTGGATAATTTGCAATTTCATCAACATCAGTCGTCTCTAAAATTTCTAACCCCTTACCGCTAACCCCTAACCTCTGTGCTCTGATCTTTATTTGCGAGGCGGATTCTTCCCCGGCAATATATAAAATTGTAGGGGTCGGGTCTTCCGACCCCTTTCCATTAGGGCGCGAAGACCGCGCCCCTACAGAATCACACAATTCCAACAACAATGTTGATTTTCCAATCCCCGGCTCGCCGGCCAGAAGCACCGCCATTCCGGGCACTAACCCCCCGCCCAAAACCCGGTCCAGCTCGGCAATTCCTGTTGATACTCTCTGCGTCTGCGCCGCATTAATTTCGGATAATTTTATGGATTTAATTGTACGGGCGGGGATATTCCCGCCCCTACCATTATTTTTTATTTCCTCCACCAACGAATTCCACGAATCACAGTTGGGACATTTGCCTAAAAAACTGGGGCTTTGATACCCGCACTGCTGGCAAATAAAAACAGAAGATTGTTTACTCACAATTGGAGTTTATCACAAATTCTGCTGCAGCTTGTGTCTGGATATATGCAAGTATATGCAAGAGGTCCTCTTGCGAGGCTAAATTACTTAATTATATATGGTGGAGCGCCAGAAAATTCCGTAACAACAATCCTGGGAGACTCGTTTGCTTTTTTAGCCCTATCTATTTCTTTTGCAATACGTGGACCCAACTGCGGGTTAATCATCCATTTAGCCTTTCTTGACAAAAATTCAGGACTAATTGATTCAGACTCAAGAGCAAACCACTCTACATCATTTCCCTTGCCAGATCCGGTAATTAAAGCGACTGCTACTCTATATGCCATATGCAATCCGTTGTTTTATAGTATAATCACACTATAAGCCTTGTGCTTGACACCAAAATGATAAAAATTAAATTCGAAAACTCAATTGTCAAACAGGCCAACTATTACTGTTTTTTGGCAAAACATATCCAAAACGGCTTTTATCAAAAACAACAACTGATTATTTTGCCGTACTTATCAAACTGTTTCCAGTCGATTTATTTTCCTAAGATAGGTTTATCAAACGCCTTTTGGAAGGCTATTGTCACCTGCCCTCACTCAAATATTACCAGGTCTTTCCCTAAAGAAGCAGTCGACGAGGTTAAAACACGACTTAAAACAACCAAAACAAAAAATTTTGACTGGAATTTTTCTGCCGTCCCGGCGCAACTGGAAAATGAATTTGAACAAATTAAATCTGTGACCATTTTACAAACTTATTTTGGGACCAAAAGCAGCTTTTATTTCAGTAAAAAATCCCGGGGGGTTAATGTTTTTATCACTCTTAGAGACGATCAGGCTACCGAGACAATTAATTGGTCATTGATCAATATCTTGCTTTTAATGAAAGACCCGGAATTTGCCTACAAGAAATTTTCCGAACGCCGAGCCATTGTCGACTTTTTAACTAATTTAAAAAAAGAGCGCGGGGCGAACAGCCGGGAATTGATAGATCAAAATGTTTATTTAAATCAACTTGGTTTTGGGCAAAAGAACGTAATTAAAAAAGTTAACGGAGAAATATTTATCGGCACTAAATTGGCCCGTCTGCACTTGTCGAAACAGGAATTAAAACTCTTGGAATTATTTGTTGAAAACCGCGGAAAAATCATGTCTCATGACGAGATTTTTAATCGCATTTGGGGAGAAAAAGATTTTTCTTTATGGGCCATTACCCAACTCGTCCACCGCTTGAAAACAAAAATTAAAAATCTTGGCGTCACCGGCGAAACAATTTTGTCACTAAAAAATCAGGGGTATTTGTTAAACTAATCTATGCCAACTTTTATTGCCATTATTATTGGACTCCTTAATTCTCTGGTTATTTTTTTGTTCCCTAACCAAATAAAAAAGCCCGATCCGCTGGTTCAAGCCCCCAAAATTGTTACCGTTCCGTCCAAAAGTTTAATAATCGAAAATAAACTAACCCCTAGCCCCTATCCGCTAACCCCTAGTGTTCCTTGGGGAACAACCATTAAAATCGGCGATCATTTGTATCGAACCTATGTTGGCGAAGATTCGAAAATGGGAACACTGGAGGAAATTCTCGCGGCCATCAATATTTATAGAAAAAACCATAACGTGGGAACTGTCAGAGATGATGAAAACATATGTAAATTAGCACAGCAGCGAGCCTCGACCCAGAATGGGGCGGGTTCTCTCGATTCGCACAAGGGGTTTCAGGATTTTATGAATAAAGACGGCAGCTGGCAATGGCTCGATGTTAAATCGATTGGCGAAAACGCCTCGTACGGCTACGTCCTCTCCGGCACCCATCTGATTGAGTGGGTTTTTGACTCCGACTCCGAACACCGGGAAAATCAACTAAATCCTGCCTGGAACCTCGCCTGCGCGGGAGTGTCGGGAGTGACAGTTGACATCATCTTTGGCCAAAGATGATTTTAATAAGCTAACTCTGGAGAATTTCCGGTAGTTTTTTGAGGGCTTCGGCGGCCGGCCAAACTTCAATATTTCCAAAATACATTTTTTGATTCCCACCGTAAATTAAATAGCCTTTAGCAATTGGATAATCAGCTAAAAAGGCTTTTAGACCACGAAGGTCAGACCGGGAAAATCTATTTGAACCTTTTATTTCAAAGGCGAGAAGCCCTTTTTCTCCATATAAAATAAAATCTACTTCTACTCCTAAAATAGTCCGGTAATAATAAATTTTATATTTTAAGTCAAAATAATCATTAATAGCCCGTATATTTTGCAAAAATAATGTTTCTAAGGCTATACCAGATACACCGTTTACATCGTCAAATGGGCCCATCGGTCTTATTGCCCGGTAAATTCCGGCATCAAAAAAATAAAATTTATTATGAGTTATCATTTTCCGTTTGGCTTTTTTAGTAAAAACCGGAATTTGAGTAGCTACAAGCAAATCGTCTAAAATTGTAAAATAATTTTCCACCACTTTACGCTCAACCATCGCTTCACGGGCCACTTCAGAAACATTGAGAACCGACCCTTGAGAGAAACTGGCCGTTTCTAAAAACCGGGCAAAATTACTTAAATTTCTGGTCATTCCCTCTTGTTCTACTTCTTCATATAAATAAGTTTTTATATAACTGAATAAATATTTTTTGGGGTCGTCAGCAGAAAAAATCGACGGGAGTGATCCAAACAGCAAGGCCTTTTCTAAATCAAAATCTGCTCCCAATTCTAAAGCGGTCAGAGGATACATATAATATGGTAAAGCCCGTCCTCCCAAAAGGTTTACGCCCCTACGACGTAGTTTTCGGGCAGAAGAACCGGTTAAAATGAATTTATAGTGTTCGTTTTCGATCAAACGATGGACCGTATTTAAGAGTTCGGGGACCATTTGGATTTCGTCAATGACAATCCAATCAAATTTCCCTTTTTTAGCATAAATTTCTATATTCCCGGGTGAAGCTAAAAAATCGTGATAAATTTTTGGGTCCAAAAGATCATAATAAAGAGCGTTGGGAAAATT
>CAYHSW010000010.1:0-8613 GCA_964359405.1 uncultured Gammaproteobacteria bacterium
TTGCGGTTTAAAGGCGGGCAAATAAGAGCCATGGAATTTGTTTTCTGGTCCGTGGTTTTCAGCGTGGCGATAGCAGGGGTTGCCTTACCGGAGGAAATTTCCAAATTGGCGGCAATTTTGGGAGTTGGGCGGGGAGTAGACTTAATAATTTATGCCTCAATAGCTGTTTTATTTTATCTTGTTTTTAGGCTCTATGTTTTTATTGAGGATGTCCGGCATGAAATAACCGAAGTTGTCCGCAAAATCGCCCTGTTGAAAAAATGAAAATTCTTTTTTTAACCGAATTTTTTCCAACAGAAGTTAACGGTAAAATCTCCGGCGGCGCAGAATCAAGAACCTACTATTTAGCTAAATCATTGTCACAAAAACATGATGTTTCTGTCGTGACATCATTAATTAATAATTCACAGAAATTCGAAACCTGGAATAAGTTAAAAATATACCGGGTTGGACCGCAAAGAAATTATTTAAGAAAACTTGGATTATTGGATCGCGGCTTGTTTGGTGTTTCTTCGATTATTCGAATAATTAGAGAAAGACCTGAAATAGTTGATGCCAATAATGGAGTTGTATACTTGTTTGCAAATATCGCGGCGAGATTTTGCAAAGCAAAACCTGTTTATTGGGTTCCGGATATGGTCGGACTTAAGGAATGGCAAAGAGAACAGGGATTTGTTGGCGGAATTATTGCTTGGATCATGGAAATGACCGCTGTTTGGTTTCCGGCGGATAAAATTATTGCCTTAAGTGAGACGACTAAAAATAAAATAGATAAAAATAATGTCGCCGTTATTTATCCGGGAGTATGATAGTAATTTCAGTAAACAGATTAGCTTTTTATAAACGCAATGATTTGGCTGTTAAGGCGGCGGCTAAACTTGGTCTTAAATATTGGATTATCGGGGAGGGGGAGGAAAAGGAGAAATTAAAAAATAAGGACGTCGTATCGATCGGTAACTTACCGCATGAAGAAGTACTTAAAAAGTATAAGCAGGCTGATATTTTTTGTTTGCCGTCGGAAGTGGAAGGTTTTGGAATTGCCACTTTGGAGGCGATGGCGGCGGGCTTGCCGTTTGTCAATTCGGATATTCCGGTTCACAAAGAAATTGAAGTGGCAAGCCATGCCGGTCTCTTATTTAAATCCGGCGATTGGCGAGACTTAGCAGATAAATTAGAAATATTGATGAAAGATAAAAAATTATATAAAGAGTTAAGTATCAACGCCCTCAAATTTGCCAAGAAATATTCTTTAAAAAGAATGGTCGACGAGACGGAAAAAATATATGAAGATTTGTTACATCATTGACGCCTGGATGCCGGCGTGGGGCGGGGGACAGGAGCATGTCTCACAAGTTGCAAAAATACTAAAAGCTGACATTTTTCATCCCAAAAATGATTTTTTTAGTTTTCGGAATCGTGTTTTGTTTACTTTATGGACGATAAAATTTTATTTAACTTCTGACTACGATATCTATCACAGTCACACTTATTCAACTAATTTGTTTTTACCATTGGTAAAACTGCGCGGCAAAAAAGCCGTTATAACTTTGCATGGAATGGGAAAGAATTTAATTGGCGGCGGAATCCTAAACAAGTTAAAAATTCCTCAATTTTTGATGTGGCTTGTTCTAGACGTCTGGCCGTATGACTTACGGTTTTCCGCTTCGCAATATAAAAATTATGTTGTTGTTGGCAATGGGGTTAACGTTGAAGAGTATGACAAAGTTAAAAAAATAAAACATAGCAAATATACTGTTTTTTGGATCGGGAGAAGATATGATCCGATAAAGGGAGTTAAATATTTAGAAGAAGCAGTTAAGGGTCTTGATGTTGATTTGGATATTGTCGAAAATATTTACGGTGATGAAAAAATAAAAAGATTTAAATCAGCTGACTTATTTGTTTTGCCATCTTTGTCCGAGGGATTCCCGATTGTTCTTTTAGAGGCCATGGCCGCCAAACTGCCGATTATCACGACTGATGTTGGGGATTGCAGAAAACTTGTCGAAGAGGCAAAATGTGGGTTAATTGTCCCTCCGGGTGATGCACTAAAAATCCGGGAAGCAATTTTGGAAATTATTAAAAACAAAAATGATTATGGAGAAAACGGTTACAAATTTGTTAAAAACAATTATACGTGGGATAAAGTCGCCACTATTTATAATTCTTTTTATTGCGGCAATAATCCTTAGTTTTAATATCAACAAGCCTTTCTGGGGGCACCATGACTGGAACGGGGTATATTGGGGGCAAGTGGCCAAGAATTTTGCTATAAACGGACCTTTTGCGACTAAATTTGCCATGGATTTGGGCGGCGGGAACCTTAACTTCCATTATTTTCCAACGTTTCCATTAATCTGGTCTGTATTTTTTAAACTGTTCGGGGTTGCTAACTGGGTCTCACGATTACTTCCGGTTATTTTTTCCCTTGGCTCGATAGTTGTCTTCTACAAAATAATCAACAAATTTTTTGATACTAAAACCGCAATAACAGCCTGCCTTTTGTGGATGGCGACCCCCATGTTTATCTATTTTGGCAAAATGCCGGTTCACGAAATACCTTTAATGTTTTTCGTCTTGCTTACTTTTTGGTTTTACTTAACTAATAATTTTAAAGGAACTATTTTTTCTACAATTGCCGCGATGTTAATCACTTGGCCCGGTTTTTTTCTTGTACCTGTTTTATCAATTTTTAATCGTCGATATTGGATTTTATGGCCGATCGCTTTTATTATACTTGGGTTGCATTTGACCCATGATTTTCTGATAACCGGTGACTTTTTCGGCGGGGGACTGCGGGAAATATTTTTACTGAGGACTTCAGGGGGAAATCTTGCCTGGTATCTCTGGTACCTTGAAACTTTAGCCCATTGGGCTTGGACTTATTATTCCTTGCTAATTCCACTGGCGTTTCTTGGACTAGTTATAAAACGTAATAAAATTACGGTTTTGTTTTTGCTTTACGCTATTATTTATCCGTTCGTTTTTCGCGATGCGTCATCCCGCCACGATTATTTATTAATTTATTTCTGGCCATTTTTAACTCTATCTGCGGCTTTAGTTTTAAAACGAAGATTGCTCGTAATTTTGACGATTTTAATTATGGTCTATTTCCGTTGGGATTTTATTGTCGCGCTTCAGGAAAGCAGTCTGTATAAAGAAAGCGTAATGATAGGCGAGTTTATTAAAGATAAAACTCCTCCCGGTGAAACGGTAAGAATTATTTCTTATGACAAAAATATTCCCTTTGACGGTTGGTTCGCCGGTTATTATTCTAATCGTCCGGTAACGTATACCACAGACACGACAGTCGTTCCCCAAAAAAACGATTTCTATGTTTTTCCCGGAGGAGAAATTAAAGCCGGGGCGGAAATTAATAATAACGGAATAAAATAGATACTCCAATAATCGCGGGTGGCATCAATTTTGCCAAAAGTTGCCATTACCACCGTAAATATAAAAAACGGTAGAAACGTCGCCAACAGAAATAAATTTTTGCGTTTAATAAAAGAGAAGAATAGTGTAAAAATAAATAAAATTACAAATGGCCTGTAAACACCGAAAAAATAATTCCAGGAACTGTAGGCAAAAATAGAATGAAGGGTTCGCCAGTCGCCATTAGAATAATTTCTAAACCACTCGGTTTGGAAATTAAAAATATTAGCTAAGTGAAAAATATAATAAATAAAAAATAAAATATAAAATTTAAAATAGATTTTAAATTTCGGTAATGTGATAAAAAATATCGGAATTATAAATAATTCCCGGCACATTAAAGCTAAAAGGAAAAACAGTCCGGAGAGATAATGTTTTTTATAAGTTTTGGCGCAAAGCCCGAAAACTAAAAAGGCCATTCCCCACCACTCCGGCTGTAAAATTGTCAGGTCGACAAGCGAATAGTGTAAATACGGCCACAAAATTAGAGGGGAGAGGATGTTTTTGGTTATTAAATAGGCGCAAATAATTATTGCCACTAAAAGCAATTGCCAAAGGGGGTAAATCGGTAGTATCTTCCAAAGATAAAAAATAAACGGCTGGCGCCAGGCATTGATATCCGGGTGAAAATTGCCGGACCGAAGCCCCGCCATCCCCTCATAAAATGCCGGATAAAAATTTTTACCTTCTTTCATCAATTGCGTAGTCTTCAAAAACGCCCGCATATCTGTCGTGTATTCTTTGCCTAGAGGCTGGTTTAGTTGGGCAACGATTTTAGCGTCTGTCGAAATAAATATCTGGGCAATTATTAAAACAAGAACAAGATTTTTAAGGATTAACAATGTCATGTGATGAGTATATAATATTTTGGCAATGAAATTTGTTGAATCTGAAACACTTGAACTAAAAGAAAATTTTAGCGAGCAGGTCATTGAAACGTTGACGGCGTTTTCTAACGCTAATGGCGGAAGAGTTATTATTGGTGTTAAAGATAACGGCAAAATAGTTGGAACAGATTTATCAAAAGAAAGCCTCAAGAATTTTGTCAACGAAATAAAACAAAAAACTGATGGCCGGGTTATCCCCGCAGTTGAAGAACAAACGATCAAAGGTAAAGCTATTGCCATATTTTCAGTTGCTCAATATCCGTCGAGGCCGATCTCATTTCATGGTCGTTATTTCAAAAGAGTAAAAAACAGCAATGTCCAAATGCAGGTTGATGAAATTACCGACGAATATCTTCGGGCAAGAAACCGCAGCTGGGATGTGTTTCCGTCGGAATTAAGTGTCGCCGATCTTGATTTTGAAAAAATTATTAAAGTTATAAAGCGAATCAATGAAAATAAAATTATTAAACTTGAAGAAGACCCGCTAATCTTTCTTAAGAAATACGATCTTATCCGGGAAAATAAAGCGACTAATGCGGCGGAGTTATTATTTGCCAAAAAGCCATTTTACTTTAGTGAAATTTTAATAGGTTTATTTGAAGGAGAAACGGTAATTAAAAAGTCGGTCACAATCAGGGATGATCTGTTTTCAGAAGTTGAACAAGTAATGGACTTTGTCACAACGCAAATTACCAAAGAATATATTATTACCGGGCGGCCGCAAAGAGAAGAACGATGGCAATACCCTCTTTCTGCGGTTCGGGAATTTGTTATAAATGCGGTTATTCACCGTGATTATCAAAAAGGGATACATTCCCAATTTAAAGTCTTTCGCGAAAAAATAACCCTTTGGAATATTGGCAAACTTTCGCCGGATATTACAATTGAAGATCTTTATGTCGGATCGGAGAAATCATTTTCGAGAAACCCAAAAATTGCGGAAATTTTTAAAGATGTGGGGTTAATTGAAAAATATGGCAGTGGTATCCATAGAGCAGTTAAAGAAATAGTTGATTATGGCCTTCCAAAGCCAATTATTTTATCAATGGTTGGGGGAATTAATGTGGACATTTTATCCAATGCCCCTGTAAATGTCACAGAAAATGTCACAGAAAATGTCACAGAAAATGTCACAGTAAAAAGAACCGATAAAATATTTGACGAACTTAAGACAAATAAAGCCGTAACCACTGAATATCTGGCAAAGAAATATAAAGTTACTAGATGGACAATTCTTCGTGATTTAGAAAAACTTAAATTAAATAATAAAATAATCAGAGTGGGGCCAGATAAAGGGGGTCATTGGAAAATTATATGAAAATTTTAGCCATTGCCGCGGATATTGATTTGCAAAGAATCGGTGGGGCGGAAGCCCATTTTGTCGAAGTTTTAAAACGCATTGCTCCGAAACTGGAAAAAGTCACCGTTTTGGTTGGTGAAAGCACAAACCTAAAAAACGTTTTTATAAATCAATCAAACGTTGAAATAGTAAAAATAAAATATCCGAAAATTCAAAAGTTAAATTGGTTGACCTATTCTCTTTTCTCTGTGCCCTGTGCCCTAAAATATAAATTCGATATTATTTGGGTTAAACAAGAATATTTAGTTAATGCCGGAGTAATAATTAAGTTGTTAACCGGAAAGCCATTATATGTTACCTGCCAAAATCCCAATGTTGCCAGCGAAGAATGGAATTTCCCATTTAAAATTTTTGATCGTTTTTTGATGTTTGGTTTAAGATTTGCTGATTCGGTGGCGGCGGTAAGCAGTTATAGTGCTAATCTGGCCAGAAAATACGGGGCAAAAAGAGTCGTGATTATTCCCAACGGGGTAACAATATGATTAGAATAATTACCACATCATCACTAATACCCAGAAACGGCATTGATACGTTAATAGAAGCGTGTGCCTTGTTAAAGATTGACTGGGAACTAACTATCGCCGGCGACGGGCCGCTAAAAGACGGTTTAGAAAATCGGGCGATTAAATTGGGAATAATTAACCGGGTTAAATTTTTGGGGCGGGTGCCACCCGAAAAAATCAATGAATTATTAAAAAATAATAATTTATTCGTCCGGGTTTCCCGCCATGAGGGGTTTGGAAATTCGTTCGTTGAAGCCATGGCGGCGGGAATTCCGGTTATTGGAACCTCAGTCGGAGGAATCGTTGATTTTCTTTTTGATAATAAGACCGGGTTTGTTGTTCCAGTCGACGACCCAAAATCCTTAGCCGAAAAAATAGAATATGTGGCAAAAAACAATAATAAAATCATCATCGCAGCGGCGAAAAAATTTGTCGAAGACAACTATGATTGGGATATTATAGCTAAAAAAGTTCTGAAGGAAATGTTTGCATGCTTGTAAAATTACTTCTTGGTTTTGCCGTCGCCCTGTTTCTAACTTATCCCGCCGCGGTCTTAACCACTATTATCGAGGGCCAATCCGCCGCTGCCATTTTTTCGTACCATTTGCCAACAAGTTTATTTTCATATTTTGTTATCGCCATACCGGTGTTTTATTTTTTACTTCGTCATTCTGGTAAGGCCGAAGGCCGCATCCAGAATCCATTATACGGATTCCGGACTCCGGCCGGAATGACGATGGTTTTAATAATCTTGCTATACAGTGTTTTAGTTTTTTGGAACCTTGGCCACGCAGACATTCTCGGCGACGACTATGATCTGGCCTATCAGGCCTACAATCTCCAGGACGGCATCCAGGCGGCCCGGAAAGCCTATGTAATCTCGTTTAACACCCACCCGCCATTGTTTATGACCATTAAACACTATTGGTTCCAAGTTTTATTTCCCAATGGTTTGGAAACGGTTCCGGCATGGGGATACCGGGGGATGGAAGGTGTTATGGGCATTGCCACAATTCTGGCCGTTTATGTGATCACCCGCCGCCGTCTTACCGCTTTATTACTCGCCGTAAATAACTATATGGTTTTTCTCGGCCGGGTTTATCTACGGGAAATGTATTTAACATTTTTTATCACTTTATCCGTTTATTTTTTCCAAAAGCGAAATTATTTAATCACTGCTTTTTTAATTGCCTGCGGCTTGCTGATTAAAACTTCTGCCATTGTCGTTTTGCCCGTTTATATTCTAATTCTTCTTTATCGTCGCGAATTTAAAAACATATTTAAAATATTATCTTTAATATTTTTAATTTATTCGCCGGTACTTATTTATAATCTTTTGGCTTTTATAACTACCGGACACATGGATGCAACTTTCTCTAAAATTTTCGGTTTAGCTCACCCATTCTTAACCGGTTCAAGTTCGCCTCTCGAAAACTTATCTCTAATATTTAATTATCTTAAAGATATTTATAGTTCACCGGTTTTAATAGTGTTTGTAATTGCAGCAATAATTAATTTTCGCAGTATTTATTTCCTATTATTAGTTTCAAGTTTTTTATATTTCATTTTCGGCGGACCATTGCGAGAATATTATTTATTATTTCTTACTATCCCGTTTGTGATTTTAGTTTCCCGTCATTCTGGGCGGCTCCAGAATCTACTATTAATATTTTTAATATTATTTTCTTTCTGGTATTCAGTTTCAGGAAATTCTGCTGCCAGAAAATTATATGAGCCATCTCGTGATTGGCCAAAACTGGTTGAAGAAGTAAAAAATATTTACAAGCCCGGTGATTGTCTTGAAAAATCCGGCGGTGTCAACGAT
Organism: uncultured Gammaproteobacteria bacterium; assembly: GCA_964359405.1. Classification (GTDB taxonomy): domain Bacteria; phylum Patescibacteriota; class Microgenomatia; order JAMCZE01; family JAMCZE01; genus CAYHSW01. Next base: position 8,011 of record CAYHSW010000010.1, read on the forward strand.
CTTGCCCTCCGCGCCTACTTCCAAACCGATTCCATTCTTAACTCTCCCCATTACTTCAAAATGTGCCATGAGGTGCAAAATCCGGTTAAAAAGTTTATACTTTATTACGATAAAGACGGTTTTGTCAAATTTGACACTATATAGTATAATATACAAATATGTATATGATAAATAAACTGCTGAAGCTAGATCATAAGCTTTTCCACACTAACGATTTGGCTACAATTTGGGAAAGTAAAGACCGGCATAACTTGCGAATGGCAATCAGTCGGTATATCCAAAAGGGAATTTTAGTTCCTGTTTACCGCGGTTTGTATTCGACCGTATCCTTAAAAGATCTAAATGTCTACGAACTAGGCCAGGCGGTGGTTCATAATTATGCTTATGTCAGTACAGAAACAGTGCTTTTCCTACATGGGGTAATCTTTCAGACTGTATATCCTACAACTTTTGTTTCCGGAATATCCCGGAGAGTTACTGTTGCCGGGCACGAACTTGCCTATCGTAAATTGCCTGACAAATATCTTCATAATAAAACAGGTATAAATTCTGAAAATGGCATATTCATTGCTGATTTGGAACGTGCTGTTGCGGATATTTTAT
>CAYHSW010000010.1:8713-14182 GCA_964359405.1 uncultured Gammaproteobacteria bacterium
GTTGTAAATTATCTTCTTAAATATAAAAATTCGGCAGGAACGCGGAATACGATGATGTTTGACGCCTTAGGTCCGGTTTTAAAAAATAATATTTACAAACAACAATATCTTCCGGAAATTGATCGTTATGCCAATTGTCAAACTATTGAAACAATGTTTGCTAATAAATTAATTGCCGTTACCGAACGCTATAAAAAACATAATAAAGTTGTTGGCAGAGACCTCTATGATATTCATTATTTTTTTCTAAGGGGATTTGATTTTAGCAAACCGTTAATTGAAGAACGCAAGGGAATGGAATATAAAAAATATTTTCAGGAATTGACTGTTTTTATAAAAGATCGTTTTACGCAAACGATTATTGATCAGGATATTAATTATCTTTTATCTGTTGAAAGATTCCATCAAGTGAGAAAAATTTTAATCCCGGAAACCATAAATTTCATTAATAACTATTTAAATAAATAATGAAAGTAATTTTCATTGGCAATGATACGAGTATTTTAACCGGGGCTAACGGCGATTCGCGGTTAAGACAAATTGAATATGCTAAATATTTTGACAGCCTTATAATAATAATTTTCTCGTTAAAAAAAGATAATTTGAAAGAAGAAGTAATCGGCAATTTGCGAATAATCCCCACAAATTCTATAAACCGTTGGTTGTTTATTTCTGATACTTTAAAAATCATAAAAAATTTACATGTCGATTTAATTTCCTCCCAGGATCCCTTTATCGCCGGCTTAGCCGGCGTCCTTGCCAAATTTATTTTTAAAATTAAATTAAATATTCAGGTCCATAACGATTTTTTTGGAACCCCGTATTTTAGAAACGAAAGTCTTTTTAATTATATTTTTTATTGGCTGGGAAAATTTAATTTGTTGTTTGCCGACAGTGTTCGGGTTGTCAGTCCCCGGCAGAAAATCGGCAAAAACTGTTTTGTTGCCCCCGTCGCAACCGATCTGGATTTTTTTTGGGGCAAACGTCACATCAAAATTTTTAATCAGATAGTTACCGTTGCCCGTTTATCAAAGCAAAAAAACTTACCATTATTTTTTGACCTGGCGGGACATTTTCCCAATTTAAGGTTTATCGTTGTGGGAGAAGGCGAAGAGAGAAACCGTCTTGAAAAAATGAAACCGGAAAATGTTTTTTTTGCCGGACAAAAAAACAGAAAGGAAATTAAGGAAATTTTTTCCAAGTCTGATTTTTTTGTTTTAACCTCAAATTATGAAGGATGGGGATTGTCTTGTATTGAAGCCCTGGCCGCCGGACTGCCGGTTATTATGCCGGATATTGGCTGCGCGGGAGAGGCAATAGTTGACGGAATGACTATTGAAGAAACCCAAAAACTTTTGAGAGAGAAGTATAATCAAAAAGATTTAATGCAACAATTTATTAACGGGTTGAAAAATATATGAAAGTTTTAATGCTTGCATCGTCAGTCGACACCACTCGCGGCCCTGACGGCTTTATCGCCGACTGGGTCCGGGTCTTGGGTCAAAAAGTCGATAGGCTAACGGTTTTAACATACAACTATAATCCACAAGAAAAATTACCCGCCAACACCAGGGTAATTAAAATCAACGGAAATAATTTTTTGACAAGAAATATAAATTTGGCACTTAAAGTTTTTGAATACTCAAAAGAAAACGATGTGTTTTTTGCTCACATTTTAGAAGTCTTTGGAATTATTGCCGGAATTATCGGAAAAATAAATAAAAAGAAAGCGTTTTTTTGGTATTGCCAGGGATATGATTTATCAAAACATTGGTTGGCAAAACTTGCCCTTTTCTCGGTTGATAAAATTTTGACCTCAACCCAAGAGATAAAAGAACGATATTGCAGGGAAGTGGGTCAGTGGGTAAGAAACAAAATAATTATTGTGGGACACGGAATTTATTTGCCGCACTATGACTAGAATTTTATATGCCGGGCGGGTTGCGCCAATTAAGGATTTGCCGACTCTTGAAAAAGCCGTTAAGATTCTTAATTTAAAATTAATTGTTAACAGTTCATATTCATATCACGACGTCGCTAAAATCTTAAAATCGGCGGATATTGTTGTCGTTCCGACTTTGTCTAGAGCCCTGGACAAAGTTTTTCTTGAAGCCCTCGCCTGCGGTGTTCCGGCTATCGGAACAGACATCGGCTACCCGTTTATGGTCGATAAATTCCCCCAGCTGATTTTTAAAGCCGGTAATCCTGAAGATTTGGCACAAAAAATAAAATGGCTGATTGATAATCCCAAGGAAAGTTTTAAAATAACTAAAGAAGCCAAAAAATATATCAAAGAAAATTTTGATTTGGGTAAACTGATGGACAGAATTGTAAATTTATGCCGGTAAAAGACTTAGTCATTCTAATAATGGTTTTTAATAGTCTTATTTCGGCCGGCGGTCAATTGTGTTTTAAGTTAGGGGTAAATGATCGCAACTTAGTTTTTATACTTCTCGGATTGATATGTTACGGGGTATCATTACTTATTTGGCTCTTCGTGCTAAGCAAGGTCGATCTTTCTTTTGCATACGCTCTTGTCGCTTTAACTTTTGTCTTTCTTTTAATCTTTTCCAGAGTGTTTTTACATGAGACTATTGGTATTTACAGGATTATCGGATCACTTCTTATTATTTTAGGAATAGTTTTTGTGGCAAAATCATGAATATTTGCTATTTTGGATCGTACGATAAAGAATATCCCCGCAATAGGACAATTATTAAAGGCTTAATTAAGAACGGAGAGAAAGTTTATGAGTGCCATAGCAATAAGTCAATTATTTCCGGCCGGTGGATAATCCTTTTTTATAACTTTCTGAAAATAAAATGTGATTTAATAATTGTTGGTTTCCCCGGTCATATCGATGTTTTTCCTGCCTGGATTTTGGCAAAAATTTTTCGCAAAAAACTTGTTTTTGACGCGTTTATCTCATTATATGACTCCCGTTGTTTTGACAGAAAAGATTTTCTTCCGAATTCCTGGCAGGGAAAAGCTCTTTGGTTAGTTGATAAAATATCCTGTACTTTACCGGATAAAATCCTTATGGACACTAAAACACACGTTAATTATTTTTCCCAAGAATTTCATATACCTGTTAATAAATTTATACGGGTATTTGTCGGAACCGATGAAGGCATTTTTATTCCAAAAGAGTATTTTGCTAAAAAACCGCTTGTGATCGGTTTTCATGGAAGTTATCTACCGGCTCAAGGAATTGAATATATATTAAAAGCCGCGAAATTATTAAAAGATGAACAGGTTGTCTTCTCTCTTTTGGGCAATGGTCAGGAGTACGCTAAGGCTCAGGATATTGCAAAAAAACTTGCTCTTTCTAATGTAAGGTTCCTACCAAAAATCCCCTATGAAGAACTGCCTAATTTTATATCACACTGTGATATTTATCTTGGCGGCCATTTTGGCCTCACCCCAAAAGCTTTTAGAGTAATTCCAAACAAAGTCTTTGAAGCCATAGCCATGCGAAAACCGGTTATTATTGGAAAATCTCCGGCGACAGAGGAATTATTTACCGATAATATTGATTGTCTGATGGTTGAACATGACGATCCAAAATCTCTGTCTAATTCCATAAAATTATTAATTGCTGATAAAAGGCTAAGAAAGAAAATTTCTGACAATGCCTTTCTTCTTTTTAAGAGGGAGCTTACAAGCGCAAAAATAGCAAAGGAGTTAATAAATGATCTTGCCAAATAAATATTATCAGTATAAAGCATTAGATTATGGAATCAGCAACACAAGAATGAATAATATCTTGAAACTGCTTGATGGAATTACCGGAAAAAATATATTAGACGTGGGTTGTGCAACAGGTTATGTTGGGGAAGAATTAAAAAATAATGGGAATTATGTTGTTGGTCTTGATGTCTCCCCGGAGGCAATAATAAGAGCCAAGAAAAAATTGGATGAAGCTTATGTCTTTAATTTAGAATCAGAATTAGATTTTCCAGGGAAGAAAAATTTCGACTTAATTATTATGTCAGAGGTTATAGAACATCTTTTTTTACCGCAGGAAGTTATAAAAAAAATCGCAAATAGAATGCAACCGCATGGCCAGATTCTGGTTTCTACCCCAAACTTCCTCCATATTGCAAACAGAAAAAGGTTTCTTTTGGGGGATTTTCACTATGATGACACAGGAGTTTTCGATGAAGGGCACATAAGATTTTTTACCTATAAATCGATAATCTCAATGATGAAAAATCTGGGTTTTTCGTTGGCCGGTGAAAAGCATGTCTTTTCCCCGAATTTTCTAAACATATTGCCGGATCTTTTCGCCTATCAATTTGTATTTCTCTTTCAAAAAAATAAATGATGACTTTATTTATTAAAAAATCTAATACTTCGCCGAATGTAAGTTATATTCCGTTATTGTTTCCATTTTGGAGACCTGTTTTAAAAGAGACCACCCCGTATTTAAGTACCGTTTTTAAAAAGTCAGGATTTGATAAGGATTATTATAAATTAACAGAAAACTTGTCAGAAGCAGATTGTGTCCTTCTCCCTCATAATTACTGGACTTTGAAAAAATATGCCCCGGATTATCTAAAAAAATTTATCCATAGGGTACAGGTGTTAAAAATACCAGTATTAATTGATGCGACGGGGGATTGCGTTGATGAAGTTGCAATTAAAAACAGCATTATTTTAAGAAACAGCGTTTATAGAAAAAATCTAAAAACTAACGAAATAATTATTCCGGCTTACGTCGAAGACTTTGGCAAATTTATTCCTAGAAAACTATCCCCCATGCCGGTAATAGGGTTTGCCGGATGGTCAAAAGCGGATTTCTTTAGGTCCTTATATATTACAGAGAAAACTCAGGGATTGGTTATAAGGAATTTAGCCATAAAGTATCTTAATAATACTGTGGGGATAAAAACTAACTTTATTCTTAGAAAAAGCTACTCCGGTCATCTAAAAACCATCAGCGGTGATGTCAAAAAGTACAGGACAGAATTCGTAGGTAATATTATGGGTTCAGACTACACGTTATGCGTTAAGGGCAGCGGCAATTTTTCCGCCAGATTTTACGAAACTCTTAGTCTGGGACGGATTCCGTTAGTTGTTGAGACTGATAATGTTTTTCCGCTTGAAAAAAAGATAAATTATCAGGAGTTTTGCCTGTTCGTTTCTTACAGAAATCTTGCTAAAATCGGAAATTTACTACTTGATTATCACAGGGCGTTGTCAGAAAAGGCATTTTTGAGTAAACAAAATAGAGCAAGGGAAGTTTTTGCCAAATATTTGCGGATTGATAGTTTTACCCAATATCTTTCAGATGAGGTAAAATCGAGAATATGACGCTAGAAGAAATCAATGGTTGGCTCCACCCGGATGAGGGGGCATTGCTTTATGAATTTGCCAAAAAATTACCCGGCAACAGTCTTATTGTCGAAATAGGCAGCTTCATGGGGAAATCTACGGCGTATCTTGCTTCCGGTTTGCGGGACGGAC
>CAYHSW010000011.1:0-7599 GCA_964359405.1 uncultured Gammaproteobacteria bacterium
CCCATCACGACTTTTTCGGTGGTGGCGCCGGATTTGAATTTTTTATTGATCTCTTCTTCAATTTGTTTGGCAACCTTTTTGTTTTCTTGCAAATATAGTCTGGCCGCTTCCCTCCCTTGCCCTAACATTAATTCTTTATATTTCAAAAACGCCCCTGATTTAGTAATAACATTAAGTTCAACACCAACATCAATTAACCCATCTTCATAGGACGGACCGGTGGCGGAATAAATATTAAATTCGGCCACCCGAAATGGCGGGGCAACTTTATTTTTAACGACTTTTACCCGATGCCGGGAACCAATGACAATATCCCCTTCTTTTAATTGTTCAATCTTGCGAATGTCCATTCTTATCGAGGAATAAAATTTCAAAGCCAAACCGCCGGTGGTTGTTTCCGGATTACCAAACATGACTCCGATTTTCTGCCGCAGTTGATTGGTAAAAACGCAAATAGTTTTGGATTTACTAATGACTCCCGTCAGTTTTCGCAAAGCTTGTGACATAAGTCGTGCTTGCAAACCCATTACTGAATCCCCCATTTCCCCTTCGATTTCCGCCCGCGGCACCAGAGCGGCGACAGAATCAATAATCACTAAATCAATCCCGCCGGAGCGGATCAGGGTTTCAGCAATTTCTAAGGCTTGTTCCCCAGTGTCCGGCTGGGAAATTAATAAGTCATTTAAATTGACCCCCATTTTTTCCGCCCAAACGGGATCTAACGCGTGTTCGGCATCAATGAAGGCTGCTGTTCCCCCGGCCTTTTGGGTTTGGGCAATAACTGACAACATCACCGTGGTTTTGCCTGACGCCTCCGGACCGTAAATTTCCACAATTCGACCTTTAGGTAATCCGCCGACGCCAAGAGCCAAATCAAGGGGCATAATTCCGGTGGCAATAACCTCTGTTGTCATTCTCGGAGCCGCATCGCCCATTTTCATAATCGACCCTTTGCCGTATTGCTTTTCAATTTGCTCCATCGCCAGTTTAACAGCGGAATTTTTGGCGGTGATATTTTCCTGTTTTGCGTCTATTTTATCCGAAGCCATAATATCCTTATTTAAAATCTTACAGGTCTAAAAGTCAACCCCGAGTTTTATAAAACTCGAATAATTTTAGCCATTGGGGGAAAGAGAGGTCGGTAGGTTTGGCATGAATATTAAAATTATTATCTTTTGCTAATCGTTTCCACTGCTCATAAGTAAAAGTCTTTTTTAATCCGACTTTCAAATCCTTTTTCCAGGTATTGAAAGCAAATTTAATAAAATTCTGATAAAGAATTTTGTTGGCCTTAGTAACTAATGGCTCATTTCGTTTAACTATTTTTAACAATACAGTTTCAACGTCGGGTTCCGGGTCAAAATCTGATTTTTTGAAAATATAAACGGTTTCAAAATTAAAATAGGGTTTGTCCAGAAGAGAAAACTGGGTTTCATGAGGGGTGCCGGAGAATTTTTGGGCCGCTTCTTTTTGCATAATCAAATAACTTTCTACCGGGGGACTCTTTGACCCCAACAGTTTCTTAACAATCTCCGCGGTGATATGAAACGGTAAATTAGCAAAAACCTTATATGGGGTTCTCGGAAGATTAAATGCCAAAAAATCCTGATTATAAATTGTTACATTGGTCGCCAGATTCTTAGCTAATACAGGAATAAGATCAGAATCGATTTCGACCGCCAAAACTCGCCCACAGACCCTAGCCAGCTCGCGGGTAAGGTTCCCCATCCCGGCGCCAATATCGATCACCAGGTCATTTATACCAAACGACACCAAGCCCACGATGTGGGCTGCCAAATTTTTATTGCGAATAAAGTTTTGTGATAAAAACATAGTTTTTTACTCAACAATCGTTTTCCACCGACCATTCTGGATACTCAATATTTTAAAACCTATTGGATTTAGTCTGTATAGCTGATTTTGTCGCCTTATTGGTATTTTCGTGACTTTTAGTTCGGCAATCTCAACTGTGTCGCCTTTCCTGTGAACATATTCCCTATTACTGACCATAATTCCAACATGTTTTGGAGCCAATCCCTCCTTGCTAAAGAACACTAAATCACCTTCACGTCCCTGATGAGCAAATATTCCAAAATGGTCAAATAATTCGCTGGTGTGTCTCAAATCGTTAGGAATAGTTAATCCCACCATCCCAAATATATACAAAATTAGCCCCGAACAATCAAAACCGGTTTCTGGCGAACGACCAATAGTATGATCTTCATTGTTACCTGGGTGATTCCGGCCATGTTGTCCTACAAGGCTCATTGCCTCTTGTGCAATACGCGTTCGTAAATTATTTACTTCCAACATATTTTTATAATGAAAAACCAGCCCCCATATTGGCTGGTTAAAAAATAAAACTATTTAATTATTAAAATATATACAAAGTGATCCAGCCAATAAGGCGGTTAATTAGGCAATTAGCCTATTCGGATCAACTTCTCACACCATGGAGGTATTATATCACATGGGTGAATTCTAATTCTCAAAAACAGTTCTTTTGTTATTAAAAATTACTTTTAAAACTTCAAGACAACCAAGACGACCAAGGAGCGGGGGAACTCCATCACGCATCAAAAATCCAACGGGGATTATTTTCTCCCAACTGCCGATTTTTATCGGAAGATTTTTGTATTGATAAATCTTTTCCTCGCCGCCAATACCGCTACTGGAATCAAGTTTACATTCCTTGTCTAAATCAATTCCCAAAATTTCTGCATATCTTTTGGGTAATAAAGTAAAGTCAGCGCCGCTATCGACAACCATTCGTACTTCTCGCCAAGAGTTAATTAATTTTGAATAAACTTTTATAAAAACGTAGGGTCGGTGTATTTCTCCAAATTCGTCACTACCTATGAAAGTAAACGGACTGTTAATTATTTGCGGCATGTCAAAATATAGGTAGTGTGCGGTTCGGGGACAAAAAGCAGGGTGCCGGGTGCGCCGTATTTTTCTTCCATTTTAACAAATTCCCGAACACCAACTTTTCCACCCCGCAGAGGAAAAACTTTATCTTTAATAACATACACATGTTTACCGGCAAATTTTTTCGCCGAACTCCCCTTGCCTGATAGTAATAAATTAATAGTCGTATCCGTTTTGCTCATAAAAACATTATAACACGGGAGAACAACTATCGTTTAGGTGAGGATTTTTGTTTACGGGCTTTGGGGAGACCCGGTTTTTTGCGTTCCACTTCGCGCGGGTCGCGGGTCATAAAGCCTTTTTTGCGCAAAATAGCTTTTAATTTTGGATCAAATTTGACCAATGCTCTGGCAATTCCAAGAGTCACGGCTCCAAGTTGTCCGTTAGTCCCCGATCCTTCGACCAAAATTGTGGTCGTAAATTTGTTAGCCGTGTTCGTGCAATGAAAAACTTCGGCAATTAAGGCTTTGGCATTGACCAGGCTTTTAAAATATTCTTCGGCCGGTTTCCCATTAACAGTTATTGATCCTTTATTTTCTCCAACGGTGTACAATCGGACCCGGGCAATGGCCCGTTTTCTTCGGCCCACGGCAGAAATGTAATCTTTTTTCTCGCTCATATAAATTTAAGTCTTGTAATCATAATATCTCTTAATTTATTTTTCGGCAGCATCCCAAAAACCGCATGTCTGATAATTTCACTCGGGTTTTCTTTTCTTATTTGTTTTAGCTGTTTAGACTTTAATCCCCCGGGGTAACCGGAATAATGAGTGTAAACTTTATCAATTTCTTTTTTCCCGGTAACTTTAATAACGGCGGCATTCTTGACATTAACAAAATCTCCGCAATCGAGGTGAGACACATAATAAGGTTTCGCTTTCCCCATCAAAAGTCCGGCGATTTTTGTCGCCAATCTCCCTAAAACTTCCCCACTCGCATCAAGTTCATGGGTTTCTCTTTTTACTTCTGATATTTTAGTGTTGTTCATTTGCTTGCTTGATTAATTCCAAACTACACATCTCCGTTGTGTCAGAAAATCTTGTTCCCAAACGGATAATTCTCGAATAACCACTGGTTCTGTCATCGTAAACTTTTTCTTTGACTTCCCGAAAAAGTTTCTTGGCAACTTCCGCCGTCAAAGTTTTTTCAAGATCGGTTCTTGCCGCCGTTGTTTGTTTTTTGGCAATACCGATTAATTTATCAACATCCCCGCGAACGGCTTTGGCTTTAGTAATTGATGTTTCTATTTTTCCGTGACTAAAGACCTCATTTAATAAACTTTTAAAAAGTTCCATTCTCTTGCCAACAGGCCGGGAAAGATTGTGTCCGTAGTACCCGTGTCTCATATATTAATCGCCACTCCTTTTTCGCGAAGTTTCTCTTCGACAATTCCAAAGGATTTGGCTCCGAAGTTTTTAATTTTAAGGAGGTCTTTACGAGGGGTTCCCAAGAGTTGTCCAACCGTCTCAATGCCTCCTTTCTTAAGAGTGTTTTCAAGACGAACCGGAAGATCCAACTCCTCGATTAACATCTTCAAAACATCGTCAGAAATAGTCGGGGTAACGGCAACATTGGCATCTTCTATAACCGCTTTCGGCTCATAAACCTGTAAAAAATAAGAGACCAGAATCTTCCCGGCGGTTTTTAGAGCTTCAGCCGGGGACATTGTCCCGTCGGTCCAAATCTCCAAAACCAATTTATCAAAGTTAGTCATCCGGCCAACCCTGGCAACTTCGACCGTGTAATTAACCCGAACAACCGGTGAATAAGCCGCGTCGGTGACCAGGACTCCGACATCGTCAGTTTTCCTCTCGTCAGCAAGAGAATAACCATATCCTTTTTCGACCGTCATCTCAATTGAAAGTTTGGCTTTTTTATCAGCCAGCGTCGCCAAATAAAGATCTTTATTGGCAACTTCCACTTCTCCGGATTTTTCAATATCCGCGGCGGTTACTTCGCCGGGCCCGGTCGTTTCCAAATTAATTATCGCTTTGTCCGCATCATTTAATTTAAGTCTCAATTTCTTGATATTTAAAATAAGTTCGACAATATCTTCTTTGAGACCGGGAAGAGTTTGAAATTGGTGTTTGGCACCGTCAATTTTAACTGAAGTAACGGCGGCGCCGGGAAGAGAGGAAAGCAGAACCCGTCTTAAAGCGTTTCCTAAAGTGTGACCATACCCCTGGGCCAAAGGTTCAAAAATGAATCTCGCATAATCTGCGGATTCAGAGTCATTTTTAACTTTAAAATTCGGGTCATTGGCAAGCATAGGCGTTATTTTAACATTACTTCGAGTAAAATTCTACTATCAATTGTTCATTAACTTCCGTCGGGATTTGTTCACGGGCGGGAACGGCATTTAATTTTCCGGAGTTGGCCTTTTTTTCAAGCCAGTCCGGAACTTTAGTTTCTGTTTCTTTGACAAATTTCTCGGCGACGGAAACCACCTGGCCGACTTTTAACTGGTAAGACGGAATCGTCACTCTTTTCCCGTCAACCCGGACATGCCCGTGAGACACAATCTGCCGGGCCATATTACGACTCCTGGCAAAACCCAAACGATAAACAATGTTGTCGAGTCTTATTTCAATAAGCTGCAATAATAGTTCTCCCGTCTTCCCTTTAACTTTTTTGGCAATTTTATAATATTTATGAAATTGCGACTCGGAGAGGCCATAAGTTCTTTTGGCCGCCTGTTTTTCCCGCAGTTGGACAGAATATTCCGAAAAACGGCGTCTCCCTTTTGCCCCGTGCATTCCCGGCGGGACGTTAAGACGACGTTCAAGACTTGGAGAAGTTTTCTCCAAAATGTTTTTTCCTTCACGTCTTGCCAATCGATGTTTTGGTCCGGTATATCTCATAAAATTACACCCGTCTTTTCTTTTTAGCCCGGGGTCCGTTGTGCGGAATCGGTGTCACGTCAGCAATCAAAGAAATTCCCAAGCCCAAACTTTTTAATGCCCTTAAGGCCGCGTCCCGGCCCGGTCCCGGTCCTTTAATGTAGACTTCAACGTCTTTAACCCCGGCTTCCTGGGCCTTACGGCCGACATTTTCCACGGCACTCGTGGCCGCAAAGGGAGTGGATTTTCTTGCCCCTTTAAATCCCGAGGCCCCCGAACTGCCCCAGAATAAAGTGTTTCCGTTTGTGTCCGTCACCGTAACCAGAGTATTGTTAAACGTTGCAGTAACATACACACGAGCCTTCGTGATCTCTTTTTTACCTTTATTCACTTTTATAGTTTTCTTTTCTTCTGGCATACTCGAAAATTTTTAATTTTTAATTTTCAATTTTTAATTAAATTCAAATTTTTAATTTTAAAATTAAATAAAAATTGGTAATTGGTAATTAAAAATTACTTTTTAACGTCTCCTGCCGGTTCAGCCGGTTTAACCAACCCCATTTTTTCCGCCATTTCTTTCTTGATGGCGCCGATTGTAACACGTTTGCCGCGTTTTGTCCTGGCGTTTGATTTTGTCCGCTGTCCCCGGGACGGTAAATTATGGGCATGTCTTGATCCCCGGTAACTGCCGATTTGTTTTAATCTGGTAATATTTTCATGAACTTCCTCCCGAAGATCGCCTTCAACGCGCATGTTTTCGACGGCTTTTTGCAGTTTTCCGACCTCTTCTTCCGTCAAGTCTTTGACTCTTTTCTCCGCCGGGACTCCGGCCGCCTTAATAATTGCCCCGACATTTTTCCGCCCGATACCAAACACCTTAGTTAAGGCAATATCCGTCCGTTTATTAATATTTAAGTCAATCCCTGCAATTCTTGGCATATTTTATCCCTGCCGCTGTTTGTGTTTTGGAATTTCACACACGACATAAACACAGCCCTTACGCCGTATGATTTTGCATTTATTGCATCTTTTTTTGACACTGGCTTGAACTTTCATCTTCCTCTGTAGGTTATCCTACCTTTGTCTTTGTCGTACGGGGTCATTTCAACCTCAACTCTGTCACCCGGGAGGATCTTAATATGATGCAACCGCATCTTGCCCGCAATATAACAGAGAATTTCCCGCCCGTCGGTTAATTTTACTTTAAAAAAGGCATTCGGAAGATTTTCCAAAACCTCTCCGGTAAACTTAGTGACGTTTGTTGTGTTAATCTGACGCATCAATACTTCGGCTATTATATTCGATACGTGTGTTAAAATCAATTGATGAAAATAACTAATCCCAAAGCCCATTATAATTATGAAATTTTAGAAACTCTTGAGGCGGGTATTGATCTGCTGGGATCAGAAGTAAAATCTGTTCGTGCCGGCCAGGTGTCGCTTGGTGAGGCTTTTGTTCATCTGCGCGAGGGGGAAGCCTATTTAATTAATTGTCACGTTCATCCGTATCAGAATAGTTTGGAAAAGGTTCTGCCAACTCGGTCAAGAAAATTACTTTTGCGTAAAAAACAATTAATTAGTTTGGCCAATAAGTCCGCCCAAGGCGGATTGACTTTGGTGCCTGTTTCAATGTATAATAAAGGTAATATTTTCAAACTTGAAGTTGGTCTCGCACGCGGCAAAAAGAAATGGGACAAACGCGAAGCCATAAAGAAAAAGGACCAGCTTCGAGATGTTGAAAATGCATTGAAAGGGGATGTACGAATCGACGGGAATGTACTTTGAAAACTGCAAGCCGAAGCTGACATCATCTTCGTAAAAATGAGGTCAAAA
>CAYHSW010000011.1:7699-13572 GCA_964359405.1 uncultured Gammaproteobacteria bacterium
CTGTCCTTTAAATCTTTTCTCGGTGGGATTTACTGGGCATAAACACAGCCGGGGTGCAAATATTAAAGTCTGGCATTCTTTAATATTTTAAGATTAGTTGCCATCGTGTTAATTTTCTTGTTAATTTAATTAATTAACACAAGATTACTAATTAACTAAGCTTGTAGATGTTTAGAGGTTACATTTCCACACAGGGGCTCACCCCCCTCATCTCCACAAATTAGAAATGGATTGTTAATATACTCCAGATCGACTTTGTTGTGGGAGTGAAAGAAATCAGAGATTTCTTCTTATCTCCTCATTAATTCACGTCTTTTAGCTTCAATTTCCCCTACATTAATACCAAACTGTTCGGCAATTTTCTCTGCTAACCCGGCTACAGCAACTCCTGCTGCAAAATGTTCAACAGATTGTACAGCTGCATCACTTGGCCTCTTAACGGCTTTACCAGTTACATCCCTGAGCTCTTTTTCTCTCTCGTCTTTTGATTTCGTTATATCAACTTGTGTTATCCAAAGTTCTCGAGCAAGGGTTTCTATCAACCCAACCCTAGTGGCTATTGGAAGTTCCGTCGTAGCTCTATTTGTTTCCATAAAATCACCCCCATCAAAAGATGATCTTATCAAATCCCCAAGCCGAAAGCAAGTTGTGGAAACAGGAAGTGCTCCTCTCTCTATATTCCTACTCCAACATGTGATACGGGGAAGACAAATCCTGAAGCTGGTTCCAACTATTTGTTATAATCTCCACAAATGGTTTTAAACTTGCTGGATTATATTTTCCCCAAGGTTAAACTTGATGTAAAAAAGTTGCCGGTAGTCTTTCCCCAGGTGTGCCCGGTGTGCGAAAGGTCCGCCCTGGGCGGATTAACTCATTATAAATGCTCAACCAGATATTCACTTGATGGTCTGTTCTCTATATATAAGTATGAAGGCGAAGTGCGAATGGCTTTGTCAAAAGCCAAATTCAAACCCTATGTTTTTTCGCTCTACGAGCAATTATTGAATAATAATATTGCTTACCCAAAATGGCTGGAAGGAATTTTGGTTCCCGTCCCCCTGCATTTTATAAAACTTCGTGTCCGCGGGTTTAACCAGGCGGAAATTATTGCGTCAAAATTAAAATTACCAGTCGTTAATAATTTATTAACACGAACCGCTTTTACTAAACCCCAAAAAACGTTAAAGATGAAAGAGAGGTTAATAAATATTTCTAAGGCATTTAAAGTTAATGATTATTCAAACAAAAACACGACAGTTATTTTGGTTGATGACATCTGGACCACAGGCGCCACCCTTCGCGTCTGCGGTAAACTCCTAAAAGAATCTGGATTTCAAAAAGTTTATGCGGTAACTTTGGCAAAATAATTAAATCTTCCTGTATCTGGTTGCCCGGCCAAAACCGAGACGCTCGATCTTTTTTAGATTTAGAAGTTTACTTAAAACCTGATTAACCGTTGGGCGTGAGATTTTTGTCACCGACTCAATTTTTCTCGGTGTTGTCTCCTCAACCGTCAGTAAATACTGCCAAATTTTTAATTGTTTTGGTGACAAAATATTTTCCAAATTTTCCGCACCCAAAAGTTCCACCGCCATTTCCGCCTGTTTAAAAAGCATGTCCAGGAAAAAATTAAGCCAAGACTCAACATTATCGTTTTTAGTTCCAAATGTCTTTTGGCTTGTCCGCAAGGCAAGATAATAATCCGGTTTATTATCTTCTACTAATTTTTCGTGGGAGATATAAGGCATATAAATATAACCGGATTTCAAAAGTAATAAATTAGTCAAAATTCTGGAAAGCCTGCCATTCCCATCAGTAAACGGGTGAACCGCCAAAAATTCCACTAAAAAATTTCCAATTATTAAAAGAGGATGGTATTTCTTTGCAATCAATGCGTTTCTTGTCCATTCGACCAACTCTTGCATTCGACTTGGAGTTAAATATGGAGAAACAGTGTCAAACAAAATTCCGGCAGACTGTCCTGCCTCATTAATCATGATGACTTTATTTTCAGATTTTTTATACTCACCACGGTGTAATTTGTCTTTTTCAACATATTTAAGTAATTCCTTATGAAAATGTTTCATAACACTTTCTGAAAAAATAATCGTCTGCCAGGAATTAAAAACGTTTTCTAAAAGTTCATAATATCCCCGTACCTCCTGCTCGTCGCGATCCGTGAATTTTTGCACGGAAATTCCCCGCATTAATTTTTCGATATCTTCATCAGAAAGTTTTGCCCCCTCAATTCTGGTTGAAGAACCGGAGGATGTTATCAAAACGGATTTCTTAAGCCGTCCCAATACTTGAGGGCCAAGTTTAGCTCCTGCTGAAAAACTCCCTTTCAATTCATCAACTCTGGCAATTTTTGTCCAGATTTCTGAAGGTAAATTAATGATTCTTTTATCTAACATATTGGCTATATAAGATTATATATGATTATATACGATTGTCAAGTCGAGATTATGATAATATTTACTTGTGGAATTCCAAAAACTCCCCATTATTAAAAAACTTCAGGAATTGGCAACACCGCCGAAACAACTTTATTATTTGGGCAATTACAAACCGGAATTATTCAAAAACGCCGTGGCGGTTGTGGGATCAAGACGACTAACCGAATACGGCAAACGAGTCATTGAGAAAATTGTTCCCCAATTGGTTTTTAATAAACAAACAATTATTTCCGGATTTATGTACGGCACCGATCAATTTGCCCACCAGACCTGTCTTGATAACGGCGGAGTAACTGTCGCCGTTCTCGGCTGGGGTATTGATAAAAAATTAACGGGGTATGACAAAAAACTTTTTGACCAAATTATTGATAATGGCGGACTGATTGTTTCCGAATGGGAAACGCAGGAGGGCACTAATTGGACATTCCCGGTCCGCGACCGGATTATTGCCGCTTTAGCCGACGAAATAATTGTGACCGAGGCGGCGGTTAAAAGCGGGGCCTTAATTACCGTTCGCGACGCTGTCAAACTTAAACGTAAAATCTGGGCGGTTCCGGGGCCGATCACTTCAAAAACATCAGAGGGAACAAATAATTTAATTTTTTCTAAACAAGCCGAAATGTGGTTAGGGCAAACAAGTCAACAAGCCCTAACTTTTGATAACCCGGTCCTGGCTTTATTACAAAACGAATCTTTATCTACCGATGAAATCGCGAGAAAATTAAATCGTTCTGTCTCCGATCTCGGTTCTGAATTATCAATTTTATTATTATCGGGAAAAATTGTGGAAAGAAGTGGAAAATATTATCTGGGGGAATAACCCTCGTCATTCTGGCTGCAGTCAGAATCCACTAGTTGCAGTATGACTTCCTGCAATCAATAAGAAAAGAGCTTTTACCATATTTTATAAAGCGCCCAAGAAATTGCTGAGATAATCAAGAGGAAACCTAGAATGAAATTCTGTGTATCTTCTCCACTGGAAGGCAAAAATGGAACGGTTAATGCGATAAAAATAAGCCAAACAGTAAATATTATTTTTTGAACCTTACTGGCATTTTTGATAGACGCTAATTTATTAAACATATCAAAAAATATAATACAAAGGAAAAATTTTTAATTACTTTTAATGTAACATAAATTTTAAATATTCGCAAATAGATTCTGGACGCGGCCAGAATGACGAGGGGAAATCAATCGACACAAATGTACCACGTGGGATAGTTTTTTCAATCCCCACATTTCTTTTAAAATGGTTTATTATTAAATAAGAACGAGATCCTGAAACTAGTTCAGGATGACATGGCGCTTCGCGCCAAAAAAATGTTAGTCAAAATAAAATCCATTGCCAATGTTGGACTGGAAACGGTGCCGGTGGATGTGGAAGTTGATGTGGCAGAGAAAGGATTTCCGGGGTTTACGATTGTTGGGTTAGCCAGTAAGGCTGTTGAGGAGGCCAGAGAACGCGTCAAGACGGCCATTGTCAATTCCAATTTGGATTTCCCCAATAAGAAAATTACGGTTAATTTGGCTCCGGCGGATCTGCCAAAAGACGGCGCGGCTTATGATTTACCCATTGCGATCGGGGTTTTATTGGCCAGTGGGCAGTTAATTGCTGGTGACTTAAATAATTCATATTTTTATGGCGAATTATCACTAGACGGAACTTTAAGACCAACCCGAGGGATTTTATTATTGGGATTATTTGCCCAAAAGAAAAACCCGCCTAAAGGCGAGGTAAAGTCCTCAATTTTTGTTCCGGAAATGTCAGCCAATGAAGCCGGAGTGGTTGAAGACATTACTGTTTATCCGGTCAAAACATTAAAAGATCTTGTCGAACATCTTTTAGAAACAAAACTGATTGAAAAATTAATTTATGTCCCTGTCGAAGAAGTCGTTGATTTTTCACTGGCCGATTATGAAATGGCAGAGATAGCCGGGCAGGAACAAGCAAAAAGAGCCTTAATAATTGCCGCCGCCGGTGGGCACAATCTACTGATGTGGGGCCCGCCGGGAACGGGGAAGACCATGCTGGCCAAAGCTCTGCCGGGCATTTTACCGCCACTCTCCCCGCCCGAAGCTTTGGAGGTAACCCGCGTCTATTCCGTTTCCGGGATGTTAAGTCCGGGCCAGGCGTTAGTTTCCAGACGGCCATTTCGCAGTCCCCACCATGGTGTCTCGGCGGCCGGGATGATTGGCGGCGGATCAAATCCGTTGCCGGGCGAAGTTTCTCTTGCCCACCTTGGAGTTTTATTTTTGGATGAAATGCCGGAATTCCCCCGGGCAGTTTTAGAGGGATTACGTCAGCCGATGGAAGACGGGACAGTAGAAATTGTCCGGGCCGCCGGACACGTCAAATATCCGGCCAGTTTTACCATGATTGCGGCCATTAACCCTTGCCCCTGCGGCTATTTAAATCATCCGCGTCGGGAATGTAAATGCACTGATAAACAAATTGCCAAATATAAACACCGGATTTCCGGCCCGATTCTTGACCGTGTTGATTTATTTGTTCAGGTTTCCGTTGTTGAAGCGGAAAAATTATCACTGACCCGCCCTGCGGGCGAGGTAAACCGGATTTCATCCAAAGAGGCCAAGGAAAAAGTAATGAAAGCGAGAAAAATTCAAGAAATTAGATTTAAAGACCGGAGAATTTATACTAATTCCCAAATGAGAAATGTTGATGTCAAAAAATATGCTTTTTTGACGCCGGAAACGGAAAATATTTTAAAATTGGCTGCAGACAAATTCGATCTTTCCGCCCGAGCCTATTTTCGTTTAATCAAAGTCGCCCGGACCATTGCTGATTTGGAAGATTCACCAACCATCCAAACAAGTCATATGGCCGAGGCGTTACAGTACCGTCAGGTTGTATAAGCCCCAGAGGGGCTTGTCATGCCGAACTCGTTTCGGCATCTCGTCATAACCCGACAAAGATAAAACATAGATCCTGAAACAAGTTCAGGATGACATTAAACCCTGATATGAAAACCTACAACAAAATCACCGGCAATACCGGTGAAGATCTCGCCTGTGCCGAACTGGAGAAAAAAGGCTATCAAATTATTACCCGAAATTTTTCAAACAAATTCGGGGAACTTGATATTATTTGCAAAAAAGATGGATTGTTAATTTTTGTCGAGGTTAAAACCAAAATCGGTGATTATTTTGGAACGCCGGAAGAAATGGTCGGCCGGGGAAAATTGCAACGGGTCCGCAACATGGCGACCATGTACATGAACGGCAAATTATTACCTTGCCGTATCGACGTCATCGCCGTAGTTTTAAACCCCGACAATTCCCTCCTCCGTCTAACCCACTACGAGAATGTTTATTGATTAAATTGATGGTATAATTACGCAATATTGGAAGGTGGGCAGGACGGTAATGCGGCAGCGTGCTAAGCTGCTGTCTCGCAAG
>CAYHSW010000012.1:0-13105 GCA_964359405.1 uncultured Gammaproteobacteria bacterium
TATCGGCTTAATTTTTTGTTGTGGCGGTTTCGAAGCGTTGTCGTAATACTAACAGTTTATTTTCTCTGGGATGCGGTTTTTAAAGGAAATACTGTTATTGCCGGATATACCCGCGATAAAATTTTAACCTATGTTTTTTTGACTTCAATAATAACTTCAATTGTTTTTAGCAATCGCAGTAT
Organism: uncultured Gammaproteobacteria bacterium; assembly: GCA_964359405.1. Lineage (GTDB taxonomy): Bacteria > Patescibacteriota > Microgenomatia > JAMCZE01 > JAMCZE01 > CAYHSW01. The sequence goes on from CAYHSW010000012.1 coordinate 183, forward strand.
TGACGCGGCGGGGGAAATCTCCGACGGCCGGCTGTCCAACTACTTATTAAAACCGTTAAATTATCATTTATATTGGTTTGCCCGTGATTTTGCCGATAAATTTCTAAATATAATTTTTTCTATCGGGGAAATAATTTTACTTTATTTTATTTTGCGCCCGCCAATATTTTTGCAAACTGATCCGATGATTATTTTTCAATTTTTTCTGGCGATAATTGGGGCGGTTTTTCTTAATTTTTTACTCGGGAATTTTACTTCCTATTTTTCTTTCTGGACCCCCGGTAATGCCTGGGGTTTTTGGTTTTTGTACCTGATTTTTCGCGATTTTCTTGGCGGAGTTATGTACCCTTTGGATATTTTCCCAAAAACTACCACCCAAATTTTAAATTTACTGCCTTTTTCTTATCTTTTATATTTTCCGGCCAATGTTTATCTTGGAAAAATTTCCGGCGGGGATTTCTATGCCGGATTTTTAATAATGATATTTTGGATTTTTGTAACAGGATTTTTAATAACTAAATTATGGACGAAGGGGATTAAAAGTTATCAGGCCGAGGGGCGGTAATTTATGAAAAGATGTTTTAAAATCTGGCTTTTAATGACAAGCAATTCGTTTCAAACGATACTTGCCTCAAGACTGGGGGTCTTAATTTTTGTCTTTGGTAAATTGTTCCGGATAATTTTATATTTGCTGTTTGTCTATTTTCTTTTTGGCAACACCAAAGAGATTGCCGGCTACGATCAAAACCATGCCTTGTTGTTTTTACTAACTTATACTCTACTCGGTTCGATCGGGCAAATGCTTTTCAGGGAAGTTTACCGTTTTCGCCCGCGGGTTATTTCCGGAGATTTTGATTTTGATCTGACAAAACCCGTTAATCCGCTGTTGCGCAATATGGCCGGAGGTTTTGATTTATTGGATTTAATCACGATGCCGATAATAATATTTTTACTGACTAAAGTAATTATAACTTTTAATTTTGGATTAATTAACTTTATCCTTTATTTATTGTTATCAATTAACGGCTTATTAATTATCGGGGCAATTCATATTTTTATTTTAGGGTTTGGAATAATCACCACAGAAGTTGACCATGCGGTAATGGTTTATCGAGATATTGAAACCACGGGCCGGTTTCCGGTGGACATCTATAAGGATCCGCTCAAACAAATTCTGACATTCGTTGTCCCAATCGGGATCATGTTTACCATTCCGGTTAAGGTTTTATTGGGTTTAATATCCTGGGAGTGGATAGTTTTGTCTTTAGGTATAGGATCTTTAATTAGTATATTATCTCTGAAATTTTGGAACTATTCTATAAAGAAATATTCCAGTGCATCATCATGACTTACTTTATTAAAACATTTGGTTGTGCGAGTAATACGGCAGATAGTGAGAGGATTGCCCGGACGTTTGAAAATCGCGGAATGAAACCCGCTAAATCCATTTACAAGACGGATTATGTGATTATTAATACGTGTGTAGTTAGAGAGAGTGCCGAGAATAGGGTTTACGGGCTTTTGAATAAATTAAAAAACAATAAACAAAAAATAATTTTAACCGGCTGTCTTGTGGGCATGGCCGCGAGAGACACGAGTGGGAAAATGATACAAAGATTAAAAGAAAAATTTCCCATGGTGGATGAATTCTTACACATAGAAGAAATCGGATTTCAAAACGAACCCCTAAGATCGGGAGACACGGCTATCGTTCCAATTTCTACTGGCTGTAATAATTGTTGCACTTATTGCGTGGTACCGTTTACCCGCGGCCGCGAAATCTCTAGACCTTACGACGACATTATTAATGAGTGCAAAAAATTAAAACAAAAAATGGTTTTATTGGTAGGGCAAAACGTCAATTCTTATGGAGCTGATTTTGCAAGGTCGGACCTTGCAAAACGGATGGGACGACAACGTTATTCAACTTTATTTCCTCAGCTACTTGAAGATGTGGCGAAGGTCGATTTTGAAAAAATTGACTTCATTTCTTCTAATCCCTGGGACTTTTCTGATGAATTAATTGATGTTATTAAACGGAATAAAAACATCACCCGGGATATTCATCTGCCGGTACAAAGCGGTGATGACAAAATTCTAAAATTGATGAACCGGTGGTACACGCGCGACCAATACCTTGAGTTGGTTAAAAGTTTAAAGTTTAAGGTTAAAGGTTTAAGATTGTCGACGGATATTATTGTGGGTTTTCCGGGGGAGACAAAAGAGCAATTTGAAAACACTGTTGATTTGTGCAAAAAAGTTGGCTTTTATAAAGCATACATTTCTGAATATTCCGACCGGCCAATTGCCGCCGCCCATAAAATTTTTAAAGATGATGTGCCCCATGTTGAGAAAAAAAGACGATGGCTGATTCTTGAAAATCTAATAAATAAAAAAATATGAAAGATGCTATCGCTTCGCTCCAGCATGACAGCCGTTGCCTTTTTATTATCGGTCCCACAGCAACTGGGAAAACGGCTCTAGGGATAAAGTTGGCCAAAAAGTTTGATGGGGAGATTATTTCCGCGGATTCAAGGCAGGTTTACAAAGGCATGGACATCGGGACGGGGAAAGATTTAACTTATCCCCAATGGGGCATTGATCTTTGTGAGCCCGATCACGAATTTAATGTTTCGGAATTTAGAAAATATGCGCTTAATGCAATTGTTAATATTCAAAAACGAAATAAATTACCAATAATTGTCGGTGGAACAGGATTTTATGTTAAAGCAATTTTGAATCCGTGGGAAACGATGGACGTCAAGCCAAATATAAAATTGCGGGAAAAACTCGATAAATTTTCTGTTTTAGAACTTCAAGAAGAGTTAATAAAAGTGAATAAGAATAAATGGGATTTGATGAACGAATCTGATCGGATGAATCCACGACGGCTGGTTAGAGCGATAGAACTTGCCAAACAAGGGTCGGACCCTTGTAAGGACAAGGGTCCGACCCTGAAAGACGTGTTGATTATTGGTCTCACCGCGCCGTATGAATTTTTATATAAAAGAATTGATCAGCGGATTGAAGAGAGGATTAAAAACGGGATGAATGAAGAAAGAGAAAGATTAATTAAAAAGTATAAAAAATTACCAAAGACTTTGTGGGGATCGGGTGAGCATAATTATGCCCGCCGGCAAATGAGTTTTTTTAGAAATCTCGGTAAGATTTACAAGATAAATTGGATTGATATTTCAACCCAGGATATTTTCGCTGAAGCCATAAAACTTGTTGCTCATTGGGAAACTCGTAAGCCGGATTCTGTTTAAACGGCATCTATCTATGCCCGACAACTTCGTTTAATTGGGAAGCTGCATTAAAAACGGTCGGTCGGTTGCTGCGGGGAGAATTACCTCGTTTCACTCCCAACTAAATGGGCTCGTCTCTGTGGCTTCACTTCCGCCCCTTTCGGGGCGAGACCTCGCCTCGCGGGCGGGCACCCTGCTTCCGGCAGTCCGGACTTTCCTCCTCGACCGCAAACTTGCGCATGCAGGCGGGTAACCGTTCGGTCTCCCAATGAGCATTTGTATTTTACCATTTTAATGGTTAGAATGGGTTTATGAAGGTTTTGACAGAAAAAGATAGGAAAAAATATCAGATGTATCTGTCCGAAGGGGAAGAGTTGGTTACGGTTTTTGGTATTGGGGATAAATATTTTTGGATTAACACCGCGATTTTTTTCCCGCTGTCGTTTTTCCTTATAGGAATGCCGGGCCTTCTTAAGGTTTTTCATCTCAAACATTCTAAAACTTATTTATTAACTAACCGCCGGATTCTAATTAAAGACGGAGTTTTTAACATTAATTTAACGACAGCTCCGTACGACAAGATAACCCATATCACGGTCAGAGACAAATTTATTAATAGGATTTCTTATGGAATTGGGGATTTAGTCGTTCACACTGCGGCATCGGGAAGTTTACCGGTGGAAATTGTTCTGGAAAAAGTCTCCCAACCGATTAAACTTAAAAATTTGATTGAGGAATTGATCTATAAAGAAAAGCAACCGCAAGTTGTAAAAGAGAGCCTTGTAAAAAAGCTTTAAACAATATAAATTATCTGTATGACAGATCTTAAAAAAGTTTTGGTTTTTGAAGATGATAAGGCGATGGCAAAGCTTTATCAGGTGGAATTGACGACAAAAGGCTTTATGGTGGAAACGGCTGGTGACGGTGTTGAGGGTTATGAGAAGGCTGAAACATTTGCCCCGAACATAATTCTTCTTGACATTATGATGCCAAAACAAAACGGTATCGATACCTTAAAAAAACTTCGAGGAAATCCAAAGTTTAAAGATATCCCCATTTTAATGCTTACCAATTTTGGACAGGAGAGTCTTGTCAAAGAGGCTTTTGCCGGCGGGGCGACTGATTATATTTTTAAATACCAAAGCACTCCGGCGGAAGTAACGGAAAAAGTAAAGCAGTATCTTTTCCCCGCAAACGTCCAAATACCGGAGAATTAAGATGATTTTTGCCGAAGGTGCTGTCCTGCTTCTGACACTAATTGCCATCTTTACTTTGGTTTTAGCGTTTCGGGAAATTTATCTTTCTAAAATAGACATTGCCCAAAAGCGCCGTCAGATAGACCATTCTCTCTATGAAGTTCTTGTTCTGCGGGAAATAAGCAACAAAATTGGTTACGAGTTAAACATTGAAAAAATTTTAGAAATTGTGTTGGCTTCTCTGAATAAATTAATTCCATATTCCGTCGCCGCCTTTATGCTTCTTCGGGAAAATGAAAAAGTGTTGTTTCGGATTAATTTAAATGAAAAAACCGGTCGCGAGTTTGTCGACGATTTTAAATCGCGAATGCTGACGGTTTTAAACGGCCAGACCAAAAATAATTTCGTCTTAACCGACCTTGAAGAAAATCTTGACGGTGAGGTTCTTGATTCGCAAAAAGAAGGGAGAGCGATGTCTTTCTGGACGGTCCCATTAGTAATAAACAGCCGGGGACTTGGGGTGATGGCAGTTGCCAGTTATAAACCCGATCTTTACACAGGTGAAGAAATGAAAGTTTTGGAAGAAATATTGGAGCAAGCTAACCGGACGGTCAATAGTCTGGAGAAGCTTCTGGAATCAGAAAAAGGTAAACTTGGCGCTCTGGTTTTTTCCCTAATCGATGGGATTTTGATGTTTGACGAAAAACAAAACTTAATTATTGCCAATCCGGCGGTGCAAAAATTACTGGGGATTGTGCCGCATGACGGGGCGTCAATTGCTGATGCGGCCCATGTTTTAGCGGATAAAATTGACATCAGAACCAAGTTTGAAGAAAGTGTCCAGGGCGACAGAATGGTGGTTCATGAGGATTTATTAATTAAAGACCGGTTCTTCCGGCTGATTATTACTCCGGTCAAAAATGATTTTGGTCAGGTTTTTGGAGGGGTGATTTTATTTCATGACACCACTCCCGGAAAGGAACTTGAAAGGTTGCGGGAGGACTTTACAGCGATGATGGTTCACGAGTTACGGGCGCCGTTAACGGTGGTTCGGGGAACCGCGGATATGTTGATTTCTGATCCGAAACTGGCGGCCAAGTCTGACGGAAAGGAACTGTTGCAAACAATGTATGGTTCCGCGGAAACAATGCTGTCTTTGGTAAACGATCTTTTGGACGTGGCTAAAATTGAAGCCGGGAGATTTCAGGTGGATAAAACTATGAATAATATTTGCCAGGTGGTTAAAGAAAAAGTCGCGGCTTTCTCGCCCTTGGCGCAGGAAAAAAATATCGTGGTTGACCTTGATATTGCCGACGGTTGCCCTGAGTTTTTATTTGATAAGACGCGGATAAGTCAGGTCATTAATAATTTGTTAAGTAATGCCGTTAAATTCACTCCGGTCAATGGAAAAATTACTGTAAAAATTTTAGGAGAAGAATCGTCGGTAAGAATTGATATCACAGACACAGGGGAGGGGATGACACCGGACAAAATTAATCAATTATTTTCTAAATTTAAACAGCTGGGATCAAACAAAGACGAGGGAACGGGATTGGGATTGGTTATTGCCAAAGGGATTGTGGAAGCTCATGGCGGCCGGATTCTTGCCGATTCCCATCCCGGTCTAGGCTCCACTTTTTCAATAATTTTACCTGTCGTCTCTTGACAGTTAGCAAAAGAGGTGCTAGAGTGCTAGAGCGAAAAATAAAACTATGGAAATTAAACCAAGAATTTTACCGGTGGCCCAGATAAGAGATACCCCGTTCTTTCCTCACGCGGAAAATGTCCTGGTTTTTGGCCGCCCGCGGCCCATTGAAGCCATCAAAACCGCCTGGCAAGCGGACAAATTAATTTTTGTGGTTTTGCAAAAAGACGCCAATATTTTAGATCCGAATAATGAGGACCTTTATTCTGTCGGGACAGTTTGTCTTATCAAACACATTTTTTACGCGGAAAACGGCGAAGTTTCCGTTTTGGTTTCCGGCCTCTACCGCGCCCGGGTGGAAAATTACGAAAATTTCAACGGCTTTTCCGTCGCCAAAACCGTTCCCTACGACGATTCGCCGCAACCCACCGAGGAAGATGTCCAAATTGGCAACCATATTATCTCCGAATTTCAAAATGCCTTGAGAATGGGGAAATCATTTGATTTTTTGGTCGTGATGCGGGTTATGTCCGGGATTGCCCCACTGGAGCTTGCGGACCTGGTAGTTCCCACTTTGGATATTCCGCCGGAAATAAAACAGGCTTTTCTTGAGGAGCCAAACTTGCATCTCCGGTTGGAAAAAATCGCCGAGGCTCTGGCCCGGGAGATTAAGAATCTGGAAGTGGAACGAAGTTTGGCTCAAAGGACGGCCTCAAAATTTGACAAGGATTACAAAGAACGGATTCTGCATGAGAAAAAACGGGCGATAGAAGAAGAACTTGGGGAAGAGGGCGAGGAAAAAACCGAGGCCAAAGAGTTAAAAGAAAAAATTGAAAAATCGGGGATGCCGGAGGAGGTTAAAAAGAAAGCTCAGAAGGAGCTGTCAAAATTTGAAAAGATGAGCAACATGAATCCGGAAAAGGGTTGGGCGAGAAATTATTTGGAATGGCTGACGGAAATGCCCTGGAACACTCTTAGTCCGAATAATGCGGACATCGTCAAAGCCGAAGAAATTTTAAACAATGACCATTTTGGTTTGGAAAAAGTCAAAGAACGAATTGTTGAACATTTGGCGGTTTTAAAATTGCGCCACCAGAACGAGCCGGAACAGGTTGAAGTAGATAAAGCCAGCGCCTCAACCATTTTACCCGGGACGGAATTATTGTTAAAGAAAAAATCCACCATGCCGACGATTTTATGTTTTGTCGGACCGCCGGGGGTCGGAAAAACTTCGATTGGCAAATCCATCGCCCGGGCCTTGGGGCGGAGATTTGTCCGCATGTCACTTGGCGGCGTTCGCGATGAAGCGGAAATCCGGGGACACCGGCGGACCTATGTTGGGGCGCTGCCGGGGAGAATTGTCCAGGGAATAAAACAGGCGGGGACGAAAAATCCGGTTTTTATGCTGGATGAAATCGACAAACTGGGCGCTGATTTTCGCGGCGATCCGTCAGCAGCCCTTTTAGAAGCTCTGGATCCGGAACAAAACAGCGAATTTACCGACCATTATCTTGATGTTCCTTTTGATCTGTCTCAGGTGTTTTTTATAACGACGGCCAATATTTTAGACACGGTTCCGTCCGCCCTTCTTGACCGTCTGGAAATTATTGAATTTCCGGGTTATACCCTTGAGGAAAAATTTTCCATTGCCCAAAAATATCTGTTCCCAAAACAGCTGGAGGTCAACGGTCTTAAACCGGGGCAGATAGAAATTGACGAGGCGACATTAAGAATAATTATTTCCCGGTACACTCATGAAGCCGGAGTCCGCAATCTTGAGCGGGAATTGGCGCGGGTTTTTCGCAAAGCGGCCAAAAAAATTGCCGGCGGAGAAGTTACGGAAAAAATATTTATTAATCAGGATAATCTAAATAAATATCTGGGGCCGTTCAAATTTACGTCCACTCTGGCGGAGCGAAAAGACGAATCGGGAGTGGCAACCGGTCTTTTTGTCAGCCAGGCAGGCGGGGGAATTTTACTGGTTGAAGTGGCCATTATGCCGGGAAAAGGGGTTTTGACGCTAACTGGCCGGTTGGGGGATGTCATGCAGGAGTCAGCCCGGGCGGCGATGTCTTATGTCCGGTCGCACTGGCGCGAATTAAAAATTGATGAGAAAATTTTTGCAAAAATTGATGTTCATATCCACGTTCCGGAAGGGGCGATTCCTAAAGACGGGCCGTCAGCGGGGACAGCCATAACCACGGCCTTAACTTCCGCCCTGACGAAACGGCCGGTAAACCGGTTTATAGGCATGACCGGGGAAGTGACCCTGCGCGGTCGGGTTTTGGAGATCGGGGGGGTCAAAGAAAAAGTTATTGGAGCCCATCTGGCCGGGATCAAAAAAATTCTTTTGCCAAAACATAATAAAAAAGATTTGGAAGAGATTCCGGACTATGTCCTTAAAGACCTGGAATTTGTCTTTGTTGAAGAAATGGATCAGGTTTTAAAAGAGGCTTTAGTTTAGAGCAACTTGATGATCCATATCCCACAATAAGAAAGGAACCATTTCCCGATTTTCTTTTGGGGCTCCGGTTGACTGGCAAAAATTTATATTCTTTTTGAACAATTTCTTTGATTTCTCATTGGCCAGTTCAGGAGAGTTTCCCTTAATTATTGAGGCGGCGACAATATTTGATGGTTCTAAGAACAGTTTGGCATCATTATCTTCAAGAGGTTTCGATAAGTATTTGCCATTGGTAAAAAAGAAAAAGTCGGCATCGTAGCCAATAAATATCCCATTCCCATTTTTAGCAACAAACTTGCCCAAAATTTTAGCCGAACTGCACGAGCGGCTAAAAGTGATTGTTTCATCTAATATTTTTTCATTTTCACCAGATTTTATTAGAATCTCATTGTCTTGCCCACAAACGGAGTCGTCACTTCCGTGCCCGTTTAAAAAAATAAAATCCGGTTTTAGTTTACCCACAACAGATGTAAATTCCTTCTGATTGGCCCGTTTCCCGGCAAGATCGGCAAGTTTACAACTGGCCTTTACAGCCTGATCGATAACGGATATTGTCCAATAGTAAAGATAATTAGTAGTAATGTCGTGGTTTGGTCGAGTGACAACAATCTGCTTAATCATTATCAAGAATGCCTTCTTTTAGTGATTGTAAGTATGCCATTTGAACGGCAATTATTTTTTGACCAATTTTGTCTCCCTGCTCGACACGATCAATGAGTTCGTCCTTGGAATATTCTCCATTCATGCCAATAGAAATTTTTTTGCCGGAGGGAAATTGCCGCAAACGAGCCACCACAATTTTGCGAATTTCTTCATCAGTTTTGATTTTAGTCATATAAATTTTAAATCATTAAGTTTCTCTAAAAGTTCTTTAGATAATTTTGTGTCATTATCTATCTCTAACCTGGCAATTTTCCAGGTTATGGGTTCATCTTTGACCACCAAAATCACTTCCTCGCGGACAGGGAGTGGTAAGTTGTTATAAACTTTGTAAAACTGGTCTTTTAAATTTTGCATAAATCGAGTATAACATAAGTATGAGTGAAAAAATTTCCGGTTATTTACTATTAATAATTGGCGTCGGAGTAATTATTGTGGCTTTCCTTAATGCTTATGGTATTTTTTCAGGAACGTTGCAGCCGGTTCAGTTTCTAAATTTTGCCAATGTTGGTTTCGATCTTGGGACGGGGGTAAAACAAGAGTTATTGTCAGGCAAAGACCTCTCGACTTCAACTAATTTTTTCTTACATATAATCGTGCTGGGCTTTTTTGTCAACGTCGGTTTCAAACTCGCCACCCTTGGCGTCCAACTTTTACGCCCTATTAAAATAGAAGTCAAAGATGGTAAGATAGTTTCACAATAAAAATATGGAAGACTTGACAACTATTACAAATTTGGTGCAGACGTACATGGGGACCGTTGACCGGTTGAAAAAAGACCTGTCTGAACAGCGGGGAATGCTGACCGACACTTTTGCCGGCGACCCCAAGTATATGGAGGTTGAGGAAAAGGCCAAAGCCATAGCTAAAGAGAAAAAACAAATAAAAGCCGGACTTCTGGCTAATCCGCAGGCGATGGAACTTTCCCAAAAGGTGAAAGATTTGGCTCAGGAATTGAAAGAAGCCCAAGTCATGCTTTCCGGTTATGTTGTCGATTATCAAAAACTGACCGACGCGACGGAAATTGAAGATCCCGAGGGAAATATTTTACAGATTGTGACAATCTCCAAACTCGTGCGGGCAAGAGGAAAAAATGGATCTAAATAAAATTAATATCTACGAAACTTCGGATGGAAAAACGAGAGTTGAGGTTCGATTTGAGAATGAAAATGTCTGGCTTACCCAAAAATTGATTGCCCTGTTATTTGGTTGTTCGGTTGACAACGTTTCTCTTCACCTTTTAAATATTTTTAAAGAAAAAGAGTTGAATAAAAAATCAGTTATCGAGGAATTCTCGATAACTGGGGCAGATGGCAAGTCTTATCTTGCTAAACATTATTCATTAGAAGCAATAATTGCCGTTGGTTATCGGGTTAATTCCGGTCGTGGAACTATGTTTCGTCAATGGGCAACAGATCGGCTTAAAGAGTACATGGTAAAGGGTTTTACAATGGATGATGTCCGATTAAAACAGGGTGGTGGCAGGTCAAGATATTTTGAGGAGTTATTGCAAAGAATACGGGATATTCGCTCCAGCGAACGAGTCCTTTATCAAAAAATCACGGACATTTATGCCACGGCGGTTGACTATCGAAAAGATGCGAAAGAAACGGAATTATTTTTCCAGACCGTTCAAAACAAAATGCACTTTGCGGTAACCGGAAAAACAGCGGCGGAAATAATTACCGAGCGCACGGACAGTAAAAAATTACATGCTGGTCTGACGAATTTTCCCGGCCTAATTCCAATCCAACGAGACATTTATATTGCCAAAAATTATTTAAATAAAAAAGAACTGGAAAAGTTAAATAGAATCGTTGACGCTTATTTATCTTTTGCTGAAATTCAGGCAAGAGATGAAGTGTTAATGACGATGAAAGGTTGGAGACTTAAACTCGATGAATTCTTAAAAGTTTTGGGAAAAGGAGTTCTAAAAAATGCGGGAAATATTAGCGCCCAAGAAGCCCGTGAGAAAGCACAAGAAGAATTTGAACAATATAAAAAATTTCAGGATAAAAAATTAATTTCCGACTTTGATAAGGAGGTGTCAAAATATTTAAAATGAAACTGTTACTAACATCGGCTGGGTTTACCAATAAATCAATTGCTAACGCTTTGTTAGAACTTTGCGGCCGGCCTTTTTCTGAATTAAAACTGGATTTTCATTCCCACCGCGGCCAATGTCGAAGAAGGCGGCAAAGAATGGCTCATTGATGATTTATATAATTGTAAAAAACTGGGTTTCAAACAAATTGATATTTGCGACATCGCCGCAGTATCTAAACAAATAATTTCTAAAAGATTGCATGAAGCAAATGTTATCGCAGTTGGCGGAGGAGACCCATTTTATCTTTTACGTTGGATAAAAAAAGTTGGGCTTAATAAAGATTTCCAAGAATATTTGAAAGATAAAATTTACGTAGGACTGAGTGCTGGAAGCGTCATTATGGGAGATAGTTTGTTTTTAGCGACAGACTCTCTACTGAACTACGAGAAAACTGGAAAGCTAAATTTTACAAAAGGTTTAGGTTTTGTTAATTTAATTGTGAGACCACACCTCAATTCTATATTTCGCACAAAGATCACAGTTGATTATCTTTCAAATTTTGTTAAGAAAACCAAAAGTCCAGTTTATGCCATTGATGACCAATCGGCAGTAAAAGTTGATGGGGATAAAATTGAAGTCGTGTCAGAAGGGACTTGGAAAAAGTTTAATTAATGTTATAATGACACCATGACTAAAAACAATACATTGAGAAAAAATTATCAAAAATATCAGCGAAGCGGAAATAAGAAAAGCAAGTTGCTGAGTTTTTTTCGTGCTTTTATGCCGGAAATGGTTTTTCGAACCACAAAATTAGAAGACGAACGGGTGACACGTTCTTTTGTAAAGTTATTTTTTGGTAATTAATGACGAAATCTTCGACTAAGCCTAAGGGAGCAACTTCCTTTAAGGAAACGGCGTTTGGAATAATACCGAGGAATGAACTGCTTCGGCTAGAGATTGATGGTACGAAACGAGGGCTAGAGTTTATTCATAAACTCGCAAGTTCTGATGAAGAAATAATTATTACCTCGGAATTAATTAAAAGAATTCACAAGATCGCCTTCGGCTGGATCTTCCCGGATTGGGCAGGGGAATACCGGGTGGTTCAGGTGGAATTTTCCGGCAAAGAGGCAATTCATTTTTCCAAAATTCCAGAAATGATGGAAAATTTATGTGAAGATCTTAAAGTTAGAATTGCTAATTTAAATTTTGACGACACAGACTACATCGAAAAAGTAGTGGAGCTGGTTGCTTGGTTCCAACACCGGTTGGTCTTTATTCATCCATTTCAAGATTATAACGGGCGTATTGCTCGAATGCTGACAACATTAATCCTCTTAATTTTAAAATTACCCGCAATTGAAATAAGCGTTTCAGGGTCCGGAAGGAAAAAATATTTAGAGGCCTTGTACACCGCAGATGAGGGGAATTTCTCAAAACTGGAAATAATTATTTCTGTCGCCTTAAATGAGTCCATGAAAAAATTTAATTGAGCTTTGCTCCTTCATCTAAAAGCATTTTTAATTTCTCCGCAGAGCCGCCGACTCCGGAATACCCGCCGAGTTTACCGTCGGACCTTATGACCCGGTGGCAGGGGACACGGGGCATATACGGATTAGTTTTCATATTGGGGATTTTTGCTACCACTTCATAAACTTTATCT
>CAYHSW010000013.1:0-5907 GCA_964359405.1 uncultured Gammaproteobacteria bacterium
GGTTTAGTTCCTCGTAAAAAACGGGCGGGCCAGGGGATGTAGTTCGTTACCACGGTTTCGTTTATTAGTTCGAGACCATTGCGGGTGACCAGACGTTTAAAATAAGTGTTGGCGCCCCAGTGGGCGGTGTCTATTTGTTTAATTTGACTCGCCGGGAGGGTGGGATCGTCTTCATAAACTGATTCGGGAGGGGGGGCCGTTGAAGTAATGAACGGCCCTTCGATTTTAGAAATCCGGCCGTCGGAAGCCCCGAAGATATCAAAAGTTAACTTGGAATTTGCGGCGTCATATGTTGCCTGAACTAAAAGCCAGGATGGGGTGTCGTTTTTAAATTTAAAATCGGGCGATGGGGGATAGACAGTTGCATCTAACCCGGGTTTAAAACCGCCTTGTTCATAAAACGGCACCCGGTAAGTATGACCTTCTCTTTCTAAAACCGGTAGTCCGGAATTTAAAACTGCGCGGTATAACGTTGTTGAGACCTGACAAACTCCGCCGCCGTCTTCTAACGCGGTTTTGTTTCCTTTAATAACATAGGCTTTTTGAAAGCCAAAAATTGCCGAGACTGTTCCGATCGCCTGATTAAAAGAAAAAGTTTCTCCGGGGCCGACGAGTGATCCGGAAATTTTATCCGCCCCGATTTTAATATTAGCCATTCTCCCGGGAATGGAATCATAAAAATACGATTCTCCGGTCCCCAATAATTCTTTTATCCCCAATAAATTAACAGCAGAAATTGTCAGTTTCGGGTAGATTATTTTAACCGGCAAAACATTCTGTTCTTTAAAAGTTTTTATTTGCTCCCGAAGTTTGCCGCGGTCAATGACCAGGCCGTTTTTAGAGGCGGCAAATTCTACCACCCGGCCGCGGCCATCAGGCCCCTGGTTGGGGGCAAACGTAAACTGGCCGTCAACCGCTTCTGATTCCACCTTCGGGGCAATTTCGGTCAGAAACCGGTCAATGGCCAATTCATCAACGGCAATTTCTTCCGGAAGATTGATGTGACCGGAGACGGCCGCCAGTTTTTGCAGGAAATCATAATAAAAATTTCCGGTTTGCCGGCCGACAGAATATGCCCGAGCCCGCATCAAGTTGGTGTCGTATTTGATCCCAAGATCAACAGTCTTGGCGGAAAAAGTCGCGTCTTTGTATGTCCAATTTATTGTGGGCGGGAGGATTAGTTTGCGGGAAGAATAAAAGCTAAAATCCTGATTGTTAATTTTTACTCCCGGGTAGATCAGATTTTGATAGTGGTATTCAAAAACAAAATTACCCAAGATCGGCACGATAAGGGCAATGACCAGCAGGATCTTGAGGATTCTCTTAAGATGTGTTACCCTTTCTTTAGTCATGTCGGGCAAAAAGATAATTTTTATCCTTTTGGGTATTCTAGCAGTTCTGGCTCTTGTTGTCGTGGGCATTGTTAAATTTTTCTTCGGTGGTTTTGGTTCTACAACCTTAACTTATTGGGGGCTTTGGGAGCCGGAGATTGTTTATACGACAGTTATTGCTGATTACCAGAAACTTCATCCCAACGTGACCATAAACTATAAAAAACAATCGCAGATTCAATACCGCGACAGACTATCCGCGGCTTTGAAAAGCGCTACTCCGCCGGATATTTTCCGGTTTCACAACAGCTGGCTCCCGATGTTAAGAGCATCAGTGAGCCCGGTTCCCAATAATGTTTATGATGCCGCCAGTTTCAGATCAATTTTTTATCCGGTAGCCCAGAAAGATTTGATTGCGGGAAATAACATTTATGGCATTCCTTTGGAAATTGACACTTTAGCTCTTTATATTAATGAAGATATTTTTACCCAGGCCGGAGCCCAGGTGCCCACGTCTTGGCCGCAGGAATTCTTGGACACGGCGCGACGGTTGACGGTTCGTACCGATGGCCGGATTGAACGGGCGGGGGCGGCTCTCGGGAACGCCGGCAATGTCACCCACTGGCCGGATATTTTGGCCTTACTCATGCTCCAAAGCGGGGTGGATCTAAAAAATCCAACCGGAACTTTGGCCGAAGAGGCCTTGAATTATTATGTTGGTTTCCAAAACCTCGATCAGATTTGGGACGAAACGATGGACGAGTCCAAATTGGCTTTTGCCAAGGGTAATCTGGCCATGTATTTTGGTTATTCCTGGGATTATTTTGACATCAAAGCCATAAGTCCCGATTTAAATTTTAAAATTGCCCCGGTGCCGCAATTGCCGGATAAAACTGTCAACTATGCTTCTTATTGGGTTGAAGGCGTAGCCAAAAATTCTTCCAATCAATCTGCTGCCTGGGATTTTTTGAAATTTATTTCGTCAAAAGAAGAGTTGGCGAAACTTTATGAGGCCGAGGCAAAATACCGCGGGTTTGGCGAACCATACGGCCGGACGGACATGGCCAATTTATTAGCTTCCGACCCGACAGTGTCCGTTTTTATTAATCAGGCCAAAACGGCCCAAAGTTGGTATCTGGCTTCCTTAACTTGGGACGGGGACACCGGTCTAAACACTAAATTGGCCAACTATTTTGCCGATGCCATTAATACCCTTAAAACAAATTCTGACACCAAGTCCGCTCTCGCCACCCTCTCCCTGGGCATCAACCAAGTCCTGGCCACTTATGGCCTTGTCACTCCACTACCAATAAAGTAAGGTAACTTACCTCTTGACTTACTTTAATTTCTATGTTATACATTAGTTGTTATGTTGTACCCCAAATTACAACCAATTTCTCAAAAAGGACAAATGATCCTTGGTGCTGATATTAGGGAAGCCTTTGATATTCAACCGGGGACTTTGCTTATGGTTACGCCACATCTGGACAGACAGGAAATTGTAATAAAACCTACAAAAACAGACGACCCCATTGCTGTTGGTCGAGGAATGCTGGCGGGGGGTCCATCCTTGACGGAGGCGCTAATTGAAGAACGGAAAAAAGACAAAATATTGGAGGATAAAAAATATGCCCGCATCTTTCGTTCTTGATAGTTATGCTTTAATTGCCTTTTATCGCGATGAAAAAAGCGCGTCGTCTGTTGACGAAATTCTTCAATTGGGTCGTGATAGCAAAGCGGAAATCTTTGTTTCAGAAATAAGCGTTGGTGAAGTCTACTACATGATTTATAAAAAAAATAGTCAAAAGATGGCTGATGAAGTTTTGGCCAATCTTTGGGCGTTACCAATAAAATATGTTTTACCTGACCGGCAAAGTATATTGACAGCTGCAAAATTTAAAGCATCAGCCCCGTTGTCATACGCCGATTGTTTCGTTCTTGAGTTGGCCCAGAAAAAAGATGCCACGATTGTAACCTCCGATCCTGAATTTAAACAATTTGAGAAAGAAGTAAAAATTAAATGGATTTGAATTCAAAAAAGTAGACTGATAAGTAGACTAATCGGTAGACTAAATATAGACTGATTTAATTCTGTTATAATACAAACAATGGCAAAAATAATTTCTACTAATCCCTCGAAAAATTATGAAGTAATTGGAGAAGTGGAAGTTGCTTCGGAAAAGGAAATTATTGATAAAGTAAAGAAAGCTAGAGAGGCCACAGAATTTTGGAGTGAATTGACGGTTAAAGAAAGGTGTGTTTATTTAGAAAAAGTTTACCAAAAATTTGATGAACGACGGGAAGAAATGGGGAAATTGATTGCCACAGAAATGGGGATGCCGATTTCTGTTATTGATGCAATGGAAGTCGGATCAGGTCTGGAATATTTTAAATGGTATTTAGAAAATTCAGAACAATCTCTCGCTCCGGACGTGACTCACGAAGACGAAACTCAAAAACACACTGTTTATTATGAACCAATGGGCGTGGCGGCAGTTATTGCTCCATGGAATTTCCCATTCTCAAATTTTATTTGGGCGGCAATTCCCAATTTAGTTGCCGGAAACACAGTTATTTTTAAACATTCCGAAGAATGCCCGCTTTTTGGTAAAATGATTGAGGAAATTTTTGAACAAGCTAAATTTCCAGACGGCGTTTTCAGTGAAATTTATGGTGATGGAAAAGTCGGAGATTTTCTTGTTCATCAAGATATAGATTTAATTTCGTTCACTGGTAGTACGAAAGTTGGCCAACATCTTTACCAAGTGGCCGCGGAAAAATTTATTCCCGTTCGACTTGAACTTGGCGGTTCCGCCCCAGGAATTGTTTTCGAAGATGTTAATCTGGATAAAGTCATTGAGTCAATTTATTTCAACCGGTTTTACAATTCCGGTCAAGTCTGTGACGGATTAAAAAGATTAATTGTTCATGAAAGTAAATTTGGGGAAACAGTCAAAAAACTTTCGGAAATTTTAGAGAAGAAAAAGGTCGGCGACCCCACCGATCAAACAACTGATATTGGACCGTTAGTTGCCAAACGGCAAGTTGATTTATTAACTTCGCAAATTGATGACTCGGTCAAACAAGGGGCAAAAATCGCGTTTAAAAGTAAAATGTCAGCAGATTTAAAAGGGGCGTTTTATGCACCAATTATTTTGACCAATATCAAAACGGATATGCGTGTTTGGAAGGAAGAAGTTTTTGGCCCGGTTTTACCAATTATTACTTTTAAAACAGAAGAAGAGGCGATTACTCTGGCAAACGATACAGACTACGGTCTTGGCGGTTATTTATTTACTGAAGATAAAGAAAAAGCTGACAGAGTAGCTAAAAAAATTAAAACCGGAATGATTTCGGTTAACAATACGATGTATTTAAATCCAGCGGACCCTTGGGGAGGTTTTAAAAAATCAAGTATTGGTCGTGGTAACGGGAAATTCGGCCTCCGTGAAGTATCACAAATTAAAATTGTAGCTACTGAAAAATAAAATGAAAATAATTTATACAACCTTAAATAATAATGAGGAGGCGAGGAAGATTGGGGGGGAATTGCTGGAGAGAAAATTGGCCAACTGCGTCAATTTTTTTCCGATAACCTGCATCTATAACTACAAGGACGAAATCACCGAAGAACCTGAAGTGGTTTTAATAATCAAAACAAAAGAGGGCTATTACCAAAAAGTTAAGGCAATTATCAAAAAACATATTGATTACGATAATTTTATCGGCGAACTTAATGTTGAAAACATAAACGACGACTTTTCTTCATGGTTAAACTCAATCGTAAAGTGAGATCCCGAAACAAGTTCGGGATGACATGCGTCTACGGCGCGGAATAATTAACCCACCACCACCCCGGTTCGGCGGGCGTCGGAGAGGGTAGGGTACAATTTTAACAATCTTTGGTCAAAAGTGGCGAAAGATTCAGCTTTTCTTTTTTGCGCAGTAAGTAAATTATAGCAATCAGCAAGGCTAATATTTTCTTTCTCGTAGAGCCTCAACGCTTCTTCCAACAAAGCCCTTTCTTCAATAAAAACAAAAGATAATGAAGACATAACAGACTTTAAAATTGGAAGGATGTCAGTCTTTTGTTTAGCATAAACAGACGCTAAAACCCATTGAAGTTCAAAAATTACTATTGTGGAAGTAAAAAGCCCTTTTTTACCGGTGGCGCCTTCTTCAAAGAGGCTTGAGGCAACAAGATATTGTTCTTCGTTATCATGAAGTAAATATCTTAAAAAATAGTTAGTGTCTACAAAAATCATTCTTCGCCGGAGGCAAAATATTCTTTAATTGCTCTCTCTCTTAATTCTGACATTGTTAATCCTTTAAATCTAGCGGGAATGGGAACAGATCCAGCCAGTTTTCTAACCATACTTACAGCTGAAGTTATTTTTATTCCGTCAGCCAACGTTTCAACAACAACTTTTTCTCCAGCGGTAAATATGTTGTTATAAAACAATGCAACAGGAAGCGTTAATTGTCTTTGGTCAGTAATAGTGGCAATTTGTGTCATACAATGTAATTGTATCAAAACAATGTGAGTTTGTCAAGTCATCAAAAAGCCCACGGGCGG
>CAYHSW010000013.1:6007-12082 GCA_964359405.1 uncultured Gammaproteobacteria bacterium
GGGCGGCTTCGAGAAATTTGTTGTCTTTAAGATCACGGCAAATATCAACTTTGCTTTTAGGGACAACCCTCAAAGCTCCTTTTTCAAATTGCTGTTTTAAATCAACAATATTTTCTTGGCCATAGTTAAATTTCGCCAGTTTTAATAAAATTTCCAGTTCGATTTCCGCGGAAGTGACTAATAATACTTTTTTATTTTGAATTGCCTCAATAACTTTTAGGGGGAGTCCGTCGAAAATTAGTCCGGAGATAAAAACATTGGTATCAACAACGGCTTTAAACTTTATCAATGAGGTCATAAAGCTTCTCTTCTGTCATGGTTTTTAAATCAACGCCATTATCCTTGGCCCATGTTTGGCCGGCTTTTTTACCCGCTTTTATAAGTTTATCCCATTTTAAATTCCAAAGCTCGTCATCTTTTTGAGTTTGAATAGATAATTGGGCGTAGGAAACAATAGCGGCTTCTGGTTTGGAATCGCGAACGATAACTACCGGCTGACTATTACTATTAACCTGGTCAACTAACTGGCTAAGATTATTTCTGGCATCGGTGATACTAACTATCTGTTGCATACAACGTACATTGTAACGTACATGGTGTTATTTGTCAAGAGGGGGATTATGGACTCGGCCAGAATGACGTTTAAACTAATTTTATATTGCCCCAGGATTTGGCTTTATTAAAATAATTGCGGTCGCAGGTGACAAAAGTCCCGTCTAAAATTTTGGCTAAATAATGATAACTGGTGTCATAAGTGGTGGTATCGAATTGGTATGATAAAGAAATAATTTCCCCCATCTGATCAAGAGTTAATGATTTGTAGGCAATGTGCTGTTTTTTAAATAACTCGAAGATTATTTTATTTTTGTCTTGTGAAAGTTTGTTTTTAAGGACATTCCCCACTTCAAAAGGTAAAAGGTCAACGCTGTAAATTTGAGCTTTACCATTTTTTTCCTGGCGGAAAATGTTTTTAATTTCCTTTCCTACCTCTTTATTTTCATCGAGCAAATAATTAAGAACTACAGATGCATCAAAAATATATATTGGCATTTTATTGTTTTCTACCACTGTGGATAGATTCTAAAATTTCATCACGAGAAAACTTGGGAAGTTCGTCTCTTAAGGCTAAAAATTCTTCAACAGGATCACCAGTTTTCGTCAAAACTAAAGCACTAATCTTGTTAAATATGGCCTCGGTGAAAAAACGGCTGACTTCGCCGGGTTTGGTCAATTTCTTAACCTGCCAATATAAATAATCAGGAATACTAATGGTTATTTTTTTATAACCACCCGCAAAATCATTAACAGTTGCAGTAGTACTGTAGTTCATACCAACGATCATACCATAGTATGACTGGCGTGTCAAGTCTTAAAAACTTTCAGGAAAATATCTCCCGGTAGTTCAACGCGGCCGATGGATTTGAGTTTCTTCTTACCTTTTTTCTGGGCCTCTAATAATTTGTCTTTGCGCGTCCGGTCGCCGCCGTAGAGTTTGGCAATGACGTCCTTGCGAAACGCGGCCACATCGGCGCGGGCAATTATTTCTCCGTTTATTGACGCCTGAATCGGGAACGGGAATTGGGCTCTGGGAATGGCCTCCTTTAATTTTTCCACAATTTTCCGGCCGTACTCGACCGCTCGCGATTTTTCCATTACTTGGGACATGGCGTCAACCGGTTCGTGATTGATCAAAATATCAAGATTGACGGAATCGAAGTCGCGATACTCGAGGAGTTCATAATCAATACTGGCGTAGCCGGACGACTTTGACTTTAACTGGTCAAAAAAATCGGTAATAATTTCTGCCATCGGCAGTTCATAAGTTATCGTGACGTGGTTGCCGTGATAACTCATATCTTTGGAAATACCCCGGCGCTCTTCGCACAACTGAATAATTGTTCCCAAATAATTTTGCGGGACAATAATTGTTGCCAGAACCCAGGGTTCCCGATTATTTTGATAATCAACCGTTGGGCTTGTAGAAATTATTGACAGATCGAAATCTTTTTCCAGCCTTTCCTGGGAAACTTCGGCATGAAGATGCCCCAGAAAACCGCAACGAAAGCCCCGGCCCAAGGCTTTTGATGATGTGGTAACAAAAGTAATGGCCGCATCGTTTAATTTTAATTTTTTTAGGGCATCCTCCAACAAATAATAATCGTTTTGATCAACAGGGAAGACCGAGACATAAACCATTGGTTTGGGATCTTTATAGCCCGGCAAGCTTGAAGAATTAGTGTTTGTTGAAATTGTATCCCCGATTTTGACGAGTGATGGGTCTTTAATATTAGTAATAATGTACCCGACTTCGCCGGCGGACAATTTATCACAGGCGGTCATCTGCGGCATAAAATGACCTAATTGCATGCCCTGGGCATGCAAGCCGGTAGCCACAAAAAACAGTTGATCACCCTTTTTAATTTCCCCGTCAAAGACCCGAACATAAGCAATCGTGCCGCGTTGGGGATCGTATTGCGAGGAAAAAATTAGAGCTCTAGTTAAATTATTTGTTGATTTAGGTGCAGGGATATCAGAAATAATTTTATTTAATAACCCTTCTATCCCCTGACCCGTTTTGGCAGAGATATGTAAGATTTTGTCAAATTTGTCTAATTGACCTAATTCGTCTAATGTTTCAGATATTTGGGCATTTGGCATATCAATTTTATTAATGACGGGGATTATTTTGAGGTCCAACCGTTTGGCTTTTTGGAAATTGGATAAGGTTTGGGCCTGGACGCCCTGGGTGGCATCAACAAGTAAAATTGCGCCTTCGCAAGCCGCTAAACTGCGTTCAACTTCATAAGAAAAATCCACGTGCCCGGGAGTATCAATCAAATTTAAAATATAATTTTTATAGTGCATCGTGACCGGAGCCAAACGAATGGTTATTCCCCGTTCACGCGAAACAGGATGGGAGTCTAAAAGTTGCTCGGCATGGTAATGAATTGTCCCGGTTATTTCCATCAGCCGATCAGCAAGAGTAGATTTCCCGTGATCAATATGGGCGATTATGGCAAAGTTTCTGATGTTGTCCATTTAAACCGTTTGAGAGAGCGGAAAATTCCCAAGAAGGCTCCCAGCTCCTTTATTTCTAAAAGCCAGGTTAAAAAGAAATAAACAAACATTCCGATTATAGTCGCCGTGCCGGTTAAGGCAATAAGGGGAACAACTTTGGTGGTGTCAAAAACCAGTTGGTCGAGGAGTTTCATCGGGATATAAAGACAGATGCCCGAAATTGTGGCGGCAAAAAACATTTTTCCGGCGGGGACGACCAAATCCAAAATGGGAAACCTAATCTTTTTATTCAGGAAAAATAACAAAAACAAAACATTAACAATATCCCCGGCTGAAGAAGAAATCGCCAAACCCCAGACCGGCAGTTTAAAAATCGTTATGACTAAAAGACTGCCGATAATATTTATTACGAAAGAAAAGATTCCGATTTTGACGGGGGTAACGGAATCGCGGAGGGCGTAAAAACCGCGAACCAAAAGTTGAATCACCGCCTGAGCAACAATCCCCAAGCCTAAAAAGGCTAAGGTCCGGCCGGTCAAAACCGTAGCGTCCCAGGGGAAGGTGGCGCTGCCGAAAACCAGGCGGACGACGGGAATCCGCAAAACAATTAAGATCGCCGTGGCCGGCAAGGTCAAAAATAAAATCTGGTGAAACGAGTTTAACAGGGTGGTTTTAAAATTGTCGGGATTTTCCTTAGCTTGTTCCTCGGATAAAGTCGGCAAAGCCGCCTGGGCAATGGTGGCCCCAAAAAGTCCGATGGGCAACTGGGACAAATGGGAGGCAAAATTAAAAACCGTTATCGACGAGGAAGAAATAAGTGAGGCTAGGATAGTGTCAATAGTAAAACTTAGTTGGGCAAAACCCAGCCCTAAAGTGCGGGGGAGCATCAGACGGCCGATTTCCCGGGCGTGCGGGTTTTTGAAATCGATAATTGGTTCGTATTTTATTTTTAAATGAAACGCCACCGGTAGCTGGATAATAAAGTGTAAAAAAGTCCCGATAACCACGCCCCAGGCCGGGCCGTAAATACCCAAAGGGCCGGACAGAAAGACAATGCCGATAATTATTCCCAAGTTGTAAGCGATCGGGGCAATGGCCGGAAGCAAAAACCGTTTCCCGGATTGAATAATTGCGGATAAGAAATTGGAGAGAATAAAAAACAGTTGGGCAATAAGCATTATCCGGGTTAAATCGGACATTATTTTTAACTGGCCGGGATTAAAACCGGGGGCAATAAGAGTTGAGAGTTGATAACTGAAAATAAAAATTATTATTCCCAAGATGACAAAAATGCCAAGAGCAAAGTTAATAACCGTGGAAGTAACGCGCCAGGCTTCTTTTTCCTGATCTTTGGCAAAAAGTTCGGTGATGACAGGGATAAAGGCTGTTGTCAAAGCTCCCATGACCAAAATCTGGAAGATAAAATCGGGGAGTCTGAAGGCGGCAAAATAGATATCTAACTGAGCAACGGGAAATTGGGTTAAGAGCCGGTCTCGAACCAAGCCCAAGACTCGGGATCCTAAAACGGCGACCGCAATTACCGCGGCAGCCGATAAAATATTGGTTTGGCGCAGAAATAAAAGGTTCTTCATCTTGTACTTATAGATTTTAGATGGTAAAATCAAAATATGCCAGTTATCAAATCGGCCATCAAAAAGTTGCGTCAGGCTCAAAACAAAACCGTAAGAAATAAAGCGGTTAAAGTTTCTATGCGGGAATTAATAAATAAATTCCGCAAAACCCCGACTCAAAAATCATTTTCAGAACTAACATCATCTTTAGACAAAGCTGCCAAAACAAATGTCATTCACAAGAACAAGGCCTCCCGCTTAAAAAGTCGCTTGAGTAAATTATTGCCAAAAACCACTGTTACTCCGAAGAAAACTTCGAAGAAAAAAAATAGTTCTAAATGATTTAGACTAAATAACTTTCACCCCATAATTTCTAATTTCTGTCGAAAGAGAACTGTAGGGATCCTTTAGGTCATCCGGGGTTAACGGAATAGGCTCAATACGATAATCAATATCATAAGTCATGGTTCTAAGTTTAACCATGTCAGCAAAATAATCTTTTCCAAATGAAGAAGAAATGACACAGACGTCGATATCACTGTCTTTGTTTTGAGTCCCTCTGGCAAATGAACCAAAAAGGAACGCGGATTTAACATCTAACCCGCCTTTTTTAAGTTTAGAAATATATTTTCTCGTTGTTTTTATGGCATCATCCATATTTTATTTCCCTTTCTTTTCTAAAAACTTTTCTCTTAATTTTGCCCCAATTTCCATCCAGTCATTGGTAAATTCTTTCGTGGCCCTTTTATAGAGCTGGAATTTATAATCATCATAACGGGCGGCAATATTAAAAGAGGAAATTTCCTCCATCTCTTTAATTTCATCCTCCGTTAAGGAAACATCCAAATCCTTTGCCAACCGAATTAGATTATGAACATATGGTGGTGGCTCGTTAAATTTTTCCAAGTAAAGACCTTTTAAAGTTTTTTCGATTGACAAATGGAGAAAAAATAAAGCAAAGTGGTATTTTTTACTTACAATTAAATCATTGGCTGTTTCCCAAGCTTCATCTGCCCCCTCAAACCAGTGTTTAATAACATCATTATATGCCATTGAGTTATTATATCATCACTTTGTTAATTTAAAATGAGTTCCCCTCGCTAGTTCAAAATGATGAAGCGGCGTTCGGCGGGGACGGTGTCCGGAACTTTACTTTGGACCACAACTCCATAGATGTCTCCTCCCCCGACGGCCTGCCACCAGGCAGGAGTGGATTTGGTAATGATGGTCCAGGGGCCACAGGTGACAGAATTTGAGCCGTTGTTTAAAACCGCTCTCCATTTATAGGTCGTGTCGTAAGCCGGTAAGCCGGCGATACAACCATTACCGGCCGGGGTGTTTGTACAATTGGCCGGCAGGTTTAAATTAGTGGCAAAATTGTCAGAAGAAACTTGATAAGTAACTCGATTGTTGTTACCCGGACACCCGGTGCCCCAAGTTCCGGCGTTGGTACTTAAAGCCACTGATGTTGATGGAAAGGTGGAGG
>CAYHSW010000014.1:0-11392 GCA_964359405.1 uncultured Gammaproteobacteria bacterium
CTTCGGAGATTATAAACTGGTCCTTTTGATCTTTCGTACCATACGTCTTCAGATTTAAATACACCAACCCTTCTTTTAGTTCTTTGCTCGGTAATTTGACAGATAATCCCTCCCACTTCGTCTGCTTTCCACCAATATCGATACCTGAGACCATGGTATTCGCTAAAAGGGGGAAGAATATGTTCACCTTCCTCACCATCCCCGAATGCCTTTATAATATTTGGATTCGGTTTAAAAATTTCAGTTTGTCGAACAAGCGCAAGCATATAATCAGATTATACCCCAGAGTATTTATTTTGCAAGTTTTTGTAGAGGCAGTGACAGGTACCCTGTAAACTAGGCAATGATTTGATAGAATCATTGTCATGAAACAAACAATTTCTAAAGATTTAAAAGAACAAATATTAGCCCGTGTTCGGGAAGGCAAGGATACTGTGGCGACCATTGCCCGGGATCATGCCGTTCATGCCAACACCATTTATGGTTGGATCTCCCGGGAAGGAATGACTGCCGGATCGCCTCTTCTGGAATTATCCCGGGCTAAAAAGGAGATTCTCTTTTTAAAACAAATCATCGGCAATTTGGTAGAAAACCTAGAGAGGGGGAAAAAAGGTGGCCATCGTTAGAAGTACCGTCAGGGCGGTCAGTAAATCCCAGTTAGCCAAAGACCTGGGAGTTTCCCGGGCCTCTTTGTATTACAAACCAAAACGCCCGGCAATTGATGAGGAAGTTAAACACCAGATTGAATCTGTTCTGGTTGATCATGCTGATTATGGCCATAAACGAATTGCCATCCATCTTAGATTAAACAAAAAGAGAATCTTAAGAGTTATGAAAAAGTTTGGGATTAAGCCTTACAGAAGGGTTTCTCCTAAACCAAAGAAAAAGGAAGATGAGAAAAAACCACCATCCAATTTTCCAAATTTAATCCAACAAATGTTGGACAACAATGCCATCAACCGTTTTGGGCTGGTCTGGGGAACAGATTTTACCTATCTTTCCTACAAACAAAAGTTTCTTTATCTGGCCACAATCATTGACCTGTGGAACCGGGAAATTGTGGGGGTAAATATTTCCCGTTATCACAATCGCTTTCTGGTCATTGGAGCCTTCCTTGATGCTGTAAGCAAATTCGCACCGGCGGCAATCATCCATTCCGACCAAGGATCAGAGTATGATTCTAGAGATTTTCAACAGTTAGTTGGAGAATACGGTTGTAAAATCTCCATGAGCAAAAAGGCCCATCCCTGGGAAAACGGCCGGCAAGAATCTTTTTACGGTAAGTTTAAAACTTACCTGGGACAGTTAAATCGTTTTGACAATGAAGGAGAATTAATTGCCGAAATTTACCGGGCAATTTACTACTTTAATCATGAACGCATCCATGGTAAATTAAAAATGTCACCAGTGAAATTTAGACAAAAATTCGAAGAAAAAGCTATGGAATCATTGCCTTAAGAATTGGGTACTTGACACTTAATAATAATTAATTACATACCTAGGCTATAATCACATTATGGTTTTTGAGAAGAGAATACTTATATTAGAAGATGATCTTAGGACGGTGGGGAAAATAGTGGAGAGACTGGGGAGATTGGAGGACAGGAATCCATGCACGTTTAGTTTTGTGATTTTGGCCAATTGACATTATTCTTTTAGACCGCGACTGCGGACTTGGCGGGTCGTTTCATGTTCTTGATTTGGAACGTTTCGGGGCCCATAAAGTTATTGCCGTTTCCTCAGTCCCCGATTTTAATGAACAACTCAAAAAACGCGGGGTGACAAAGATTGTCCAAAAGGATTATCAGAAGATTGATGCTTTTGCTGATAAACTTGAAACGGAGATTGAAAAAATGCTCTAGTTACCCCTCAATTTGCGATTGTTGACAAAGAAGGGTATAATAACGGTGGTTAGTTACTCGGAAACGAGTTAGTCCACCGCTTGACAATGTGGATAGCCGCAAGGAAACTAACCTCAAAAACACTCCACTACTTTTGTGGAGTTTTTTTGTGAATGTTCGGAACGCAAATAAGTCCGATTCCCCGAACTTTTTCCTTGATTGAAACAAAATTTCCCCACAATTTTTCAAAATAAGGGTACGGTTTAATTTTAAAATCCGGATTCCCCCACTGCCTGCCAAAATGAACAAACTGACGGTAAATGGGATAACCGCAAAGATCCGCAATTTGCAGAAAATTCTCTTTTGATGAATTGGCCGGGGAAACATCTATTATTGAGGAAAAATTTTCGACATACAATTGTTTCATGCAGTTGTTTTCCTTGTAAATTTTAAACACAATTTTGTTATCACCGCGATTAATTTTTAACGAAGAATCCATTTGATCAAAAATAACGGTATTTTTCCCGCCGAGATAATGGATTCTTTCAAAAAGGATTTGTGAGGATTTCGCCAATGGATCCCCGTCGATCATGTTTCTTTTTCTGTCGCCATAACAACGCTTATCAAAAACAACACTGATAATTTTTAATTCTTTGTTGTTAGAACTTATTAAATCGAATAATTTATTCCCGAAATTATTCAGCATCTCTTCGCTTATTTTGTAGGGATCCAAATATTTATTCTTTCTTTTATATGGGTTTCTAAGCCAGTCGGATTTAATTTCAACATTATTGGTTTTAAAGAATTTTGTTTTAAGATTGTTAATTTCCGTGTTTATATTATCGATATGAGAAAGGGAAACCCTCACACCGGTTAAGACAAAATAATTTTTACGCCAATATTCAAGATATTTATCAGTATCGGGAGGATTAACTACAAAATCTTTTGAGTAAGGATTTTCGTAATTTCTGCTTCCGCTATCATCAATATAAACCTTATATAACATGTTTGCGCCCTGATAATTTTTTTACCTCGCGGTCGAAATCGGAAATATAATTTTTATCCTGAATCACTTGGTATTTCTCATATTCTCTTAGCGCCAGTTCTTCCGCCGCTTCATGACTTATTTTGCCGGCATT
The DNA here is from genome assembly GCA_964359405.1 of uncultured Gammaproteobacteria bacterium. Taxonomy (GTDB): domain Bacteria; phylum Patescibacteriota; class Microgenomatia; order JAMCZE01; family JAMCZE01; genus CAYHSW01. Next base: position 2,981 of record CAYHSW010000014.1, read on the forward strand.
ATTTAAAACTTGCTGTTCGTTTAATTTTAAAAATGCGTCAAGTTTTGCCACCCAGTCTTTCATATACATAACGGTCCCGCGTTTCGCCTGCATTTCTGCAAAATCAAGATACATCGTCACAATTCTGTTTAAATCATCAAGCTCCCGTTCGTTTAAATAATTTTTGGCAATGAGAACATCAGACTCTCTGATTTCTCCTTTGGGCGAATTTTTCCACGAGGTTAAACCCATATGCGGCTTGCCGCTGTCAACTCTCTGATAAACAATTTCTGCCGCGGTGTGCCCGTGGACGGCATAATGCATTTTATTTTGCACTGTGGCAAAAAATTCTTTAGTCGTTTCCCCATTTGGATCGTAATCCGCACTACATTGCGAGTAAATATCAGTAATCTTTTGATAAAATCTTCTCTCGCTGCTGCGGATATTTCTTATTCGCGCCAATTGTTCTTCAAAATAATCCTGACCAAAAATATTCTCCGGGTTTTTTAACCGTTCATCATCCATGGCAAAACCTTTAATCATGTATTCTTTAAGGATTTGTGTTGCCCAAATTCTAAAATGGGTTGCTTTTGCAGAGTTCACCCGGTATCCGACAGAAATGATCGCATCAAGATTATAAAATTCTACATTTCGTGTTATTTCTCTTTTCCCCTCGATTCGAACTTGTGCAATTTTTGCACGAGTTGCTCCTTTTTCGAGTTCGCCTTCTGTATAAATATTTTGGAGATGTTTTGTAACAACGCTTCTGTCAATATCGAATAATTCAGCAATTTTATCTTGTGTCAGCCAGACATTTTCATCACGCAAAAATATTTCAACTCTAACTTTACCGTTGGGAGTTGTATAAAGGAGAAATTCTGTAAATTTATTTTGCTGAACGATTATGTTTTTTTTCATTTCCTTTCCATTTTATTCCCCTCCCCCTCTTTTTGCCAGTGCGCAAAACGATTATCAAAAAATTGATGCCTTTACGGATAAACTTGAAGCGGAAATTGAAAAAATGCTCGGCTGAGCACAAAGTGGCTAGAATGGCGCGAATTGCGATAGTTGACTCGCGGAATTAGCGTTAATTCCTCTTGACGGTTGAAGAAGGGGGCGGGCAGTTTTCAGGTTTTAAGTTCAAATTTGGGAAAAAAGTAACAAAGGCGCCGGGTAGTTGGACAACTTCTTATCCGGGTTCAGCATTTTTATGTGTCAATCGGGAGAATTATCTCGATTTTATTCTTGACACAAAGCGGTCGAAATCGGAAATATAATTTGTTTGTATTATACTGTAGTCATGGACATTTGTCCCAACTGTCAGAATTTGGTACCGGAGGGAAGTGTTTCAGCGGCTCCCCTCTCAACAACTTTATTCAAACAACTGACAATTTATGCCATCAGTTTTTTCCTGCCGCCTTTTGGCCTGTGGTGGGGCATAAAATATTTAAAACAAACCGGGGATATTTACAAAAAAATCGGCTGGCTGAGCATTGTCCTGACGATTTTTTCAATTATTGTAAACCTCTATTTAATTATGTCTGTCATCGGTTCCCTCTCGTCCCAGGTATCAGATTTAAATTTAAATAGCTTAAATTATTAATATGAATATTGTCACAATAGGCGGCGGATCTGGGACGCCGGTGTTAAATGAAGCTTTACTTCTGGTCGGAGTAAAAAAAATTACCAGTATTGTCACAGTCATGGACTCTGGCGGAATTACCGGCCGGATGCGAACCGATGCCATGGGGAAGGAAGTTGCCTATAGAAAAATCTTCCAGGAAAGTTAAAACCTTAATTGAACTATTAAAAAAGCGCAATGACAAGAATGAAGATTTAGGCTACACAATTTTCTCCCATTTTTTTGATAAAAACGATGGTTTTGGAAAAATTAAGGAAATTTTGGAAAAACTGACGGATTTAAAATTTTGCGGAAATGTTTTCCCGATTACCACAGAGTCAACTAATTTGGTTTTTGAGACCGCTTCCGGACAGGTTTATTATGGCGAACACGAACTTGACGACAAACGAATGTCAACGGATGTTGTAAAAAATATTTGGCCAGCTCCCGCAATGAAACTCACAATTTTACGATTCCGGATTTTGTCACCTTATTTGCCAAATATTCAGAAAATCCCCGGCCGCTTGATCTGGTTCTTGTCCCCGGTCTTTCCCAAAAAGAATTTGAGAAAAAATATCCTGACGTTGCTTCCCGTTATTTGATGGAACACGCCCATTTTTTGGGCTGGGAGCAAAAACGGCTTGATGAGTGGGCCAAAAAACCGGACATTCAAATTATGACCCACAACGCGACAACCATTGACCCGGTAAAATTCCGTCTCCGCCACGACCCCAAAAAATTGGCTATGGTTTTAAAAAAATTATTGTGATATTCTGAAAATATGACAGGTTTTGTGGGAAATATCGAAGAGCAAACTTTAGCTAATGCTTTCTTTCGACAGGTTATCTATACCGGCAAACATGCTCAACTTGTTCTTATGTCCCTGCTCCCCGGCGAAGAAATCGGGATGGAAGTTCATGAAACCGTGGACCAGTTTTTTCGAATAGAATCCGGAAAATTAAAATTTATAATTAATGGTGAGGAATCAGAGGTAACTGATGGATTTGCAATTATTGTTCCGGCCGGCGCAAATCACAACGTTATAAATATGGGAACTGAATTGGCAAAACTCTACACGATTTACTCTCCCCCGAATCACCCGCCCGGGACCGTGTGTAAAACAAAACCTACGGAAGATTAAAATAATCATAAACGGCTTTGGAGAGTTGAGCGATGCGTTCTTCGGCGCCAAAGGGCGAATTGGATTCGGACATGGCAACGATTATATAGTCCCCGGCCGGAGTAAAAACAATCCCGGCGTCATGTTTGAAACCAAAAATTTCCCCGGTTTTGTGAGAAATCTGCATTGTCTGGGGTAAATATTTTGGCAAACCTTCATTAAGCCGGTTTTTAGCCATGACGGTAAGAAGCCACTCGGAAATCTGTTCATCCCCTACTTGCTTCTTATAAATTTGCTGTAAATAATATGCCATGTCCGCGGCGGTTGTTTGCGGCTTAATTTTAAAACTGGAGTTGTTAAGTTTATTCTCTCTCAAAAACAATTCCACTTCATCGTACCCGCCGATTTTTTTTAAAAGCATCAGGGCGGCATAATTATGAGAAATGGAAATTGCCTGGTTGACCGCCTTGCTGACCGTATATTTAAAATATCCCTCTGTCAGCTCGGCATCTTCATCGGGAATGCCATAATAACTATTAATATTCTGCACCGAGTCCGCCATGACATCGTCCCCGGAAATTTTCCCGTTTCTGATTTTTTCAAAAACAAGGGCGGCCAGCCACATTTTATAAAGACTGGCAGCATGCATGACATCATTTTCATTTTGGGCATAATAAGTCCCGTTTTTAAGATTTTTAATGACAATCGCGTATTTACCCGTCGTCCCTTCAAGTGATTTTTCCACGACATTTTTTAATTCTTCATTACGGTTCCGCAAAAGCGGGATCGCGGGTTTCGGAGCCACATAATTTTCGGGAACCGGAGAAACAAAAACGTGTTTTTGGGAAGGCCATAAGGCAGAAACCAACATCCCAAGCCCAAGAAACAATTCTTTCATGACTTTTTTATTTTATTCAAAACCTTTTTCCATGGGATGACACCGAGAAGAAGAATTAACGCAAAGCTTAATATTTCCGGGGCAAATCTTAATCTGGAAAAATGATGGATAAATAAGGTGTCCAGACTGTTAGAAATTCTCATGGCCGAAGCCACCCAAAAAGAATATGACAACAACCGGCCGAAAAAGAAAGCCGCTGCGATAATTTTAATATCCGCCCGGGCCAGACCGGCCGCAATAAAAACCTGATTGGAGGGAATGGGTAAAAAGGCATAGGCCACGACCAACGGTATGGTCACTTTCCGATCGATAGTTAATATTTTCCCTAAATCATTATAGTTAACAAGCCATTTTTCCGGAATAACTTTCCGGAGGAAGTCCCGGGCGATTAAATAAAGAACGACACGGCCGAGGGCTGCCATCGAGGCACCGATAATAATTACCGGGGCGAACGCTAGTTCATATTTAATGTAAAAAAGAGCTAAGACACTCCATGTCGCCGGCATAAAGGCCGGAATGACATTCATCCCGAACACCGTCGCCGCCAAAAAAAGATATATTGCCAAAGGCATGGAGTTATTTTAGCATCTAATTGGTAACAATCCTAATTCTTGCCGAGTCTAAAATCCCGGTCCCGATTTGATTATAAAGCTGGACACGGTAGTTGCGGTTGCCGGATTGGAGAAACATTGGCGTGGATAAGGTTTCCCCTGTCCCCGACTGGGATTTTAAAATCTCGCCATAATAAAAAGGCAGGGTGGTTTCCACCAGTTTCGCCCGGATCTCCCCCTGCGCGTTCGGAATATGTATCACCACTTCAAAATAAGCCGCTTTTAATCCCGGATAATTATCAGAATTAATTGATGCCTGGGCACTGGGAATATCCATCCATTTTTCAGTCTCAGTTATTGTCCCGCTGCCTAAAGTGATAATAAATTCTTTGGGCCGGGATTTAACAACCGGTGCCGGAGTAGTTATTTTTTGAATAATTGTTGTTGTTGCAGCCGGACTGGCCACCGGAATTTTTATTTGAGCAATCTTTTCATCAACCAGGGCCTCAACATCAGACATTACAAGGGTCGGACCCTTGTTTTGGAGCATTACAATCTTCCGATCCTGTTGATAGATAAAAAACCCTAAAATCAAAAACCCGCTAATTATTGCTAGAAATTTTAGTGTCGTTAACATCATAGCCCTTACTTTTAATCATATCACGAAATTCATCGGCTTTTTTATAGTCTTTATTTTTTCGTGCCACTTCCCTCTCCGCTATTAATTTCTTAATTTCCTCCGGAATTATTTTTTCTTCGGTTTTAAATAAATCTAACCCAAAAACTTTATCAAACTCAACTAAATCATCACGATTTTCAGTTTGCCAAGCCACCGCTAATGCCTCCGGCATGTTCAAATCATTGTTGATCGCTTCTAAAAATCTGCCTCGTAAAAGGACCTCTTGCGAAGCTAAACTTTGAGCTTTATTGCGAAGTTTATTTAATCCGTTTCGCGCATTTTCAAGAGCTTCCCAGGTAAAATTTTGTTTTTGACGGTAATGGGCGGAAAAATAAAAATATCTTAACGCTAATGGGTCAAAACCTTTATTAATAACATCTTGCAAAGTGAAAGCATTTCCTAAACTTTTCCCCATTCTCCCGCCATCAACAGTTAAGAACTCACCATGCATCCAGTATTTGGCAAAAGTTTTTCCGGTTGCCCCTTCACTTTGTGCAATTTCATTGGTGTGATGGATAGCAATATGATCAACTCCCCCGGTATGAATATCAAAACTTTCTCCCAAATATTTTATCGCCATTGCCGAACATTCCAAATGCCATCCCGGGAAACCCTTGCCCCAAGGACTGCCCCACTCCATTTGTCTTTTATCTTCCGGTTTTGAAAATTTCCAAAGTGCAAAATCAAAGGGATTTTTTTTGTCAGAATCCTCTTTTAGTTCATCTCTTGTAGCCACTCTTTTGTCAATCATTTTTTGGCCACCAAGTTTACCGTAACCCGAAAATTTAGATGCCTCGAAATAAATTCCCATTGGGGTAACATAAACCAAACCATTTGCTTCCAGCTGTTTAATAAGCTCAATCTGTTCTTTTATATGATCAGTTGCACGAGCGAAAACATTCGGTTTTTCAATGTTTAATTTTCCCAGACTTTCAATAAAATCTTTAATATAAAAATCGGCAATTTCCCAGGCGGTTTTATTTTCTCTTTTTGCGGCTTTTACCATCCGGTCTTCACCAAGATCTGCGTCACCTACATTGTCCCCGGTTAAATGACCAACATCGGTGGCATTCATTACTTGAATAACCGCTAAACCGTTATATTCAAGAACCCGGCGTAAAATATCATCAAAAATAAATGTTCGCCAATTGCCAATATGCGGATAGTCATAAACCGTCGGTCCGCAAGAATAAACTCCGACCTTTCCCGGATTAATCGGTACAAACTCCTCAATTTTTCTTGAAAGTGTATTATACAGTTTCATAATTTCAGTATACTCTAAATTTCTCAAATTTAAATAAACTATATTTAGGCTCCAAATTCTGGGATTTAAATTGTTTTAATATTTCTTTCTTTTTTAAAGTATATTTCTCAATATTATTTTTAAAATTTACCTTTTCCGGATTGTATAAATAAACTTTGGGCCGCGGCATCGGCTGTTTCATTCTTGCGGGGAGAGTCACATCAATCAGACTGATATCCAAAACAGTATGCGCCAGAATTCTGTGGTCAGGGTGATAATCGTCATGCACAATGTGTTGCCTGTGAGTATCAAAACTAAAAACAATATCCGGTCTTAATGCAGAAAAAATTTCCAGTAACCGCATTTTTAGAAGGAAATCGTTTTCCTCAAGTTTTCCGTCTGAAAAATCTAAAAACCAAATTTTTTTGACATTGAGTAATTTTGCCGAGGCTTTTTGCTCCTTTTTTCTCATTTCGATAATATTTTCCTTGATTAAGTGGTTGTGATAACCATCTTGCCCGTCGGTGGCCACCAGAAAATAGATATCATGCGTTTTTGACATTTGTAGTAGTGTCCCAGCGGCATAATATTCAATGTCGTCCGGATGGGCACCGATTGCTAATATTTTTAATTTTTTGGCCATAAAAAATCCCCCCTTTCGGGAGGTTTAAAACACAAAAGTTACACCTCCCGCCTAGGAAGTGGAACAACAAGAAACATTGTTTGATAATTTCATATCTTGATTATAACACAAATTATTTTATCCCGCACCACCGATTTTCATCTCTCCCGTTTGTGTCGATTGATTCAACATTGCGCGCACAGCGGGAGAAACGAGCGGTTTTGGTTTTTGTTTTATTTCTGGCAGTGGCCGTCTCAATTGTTGTTGAATTTGGGAGATTCTGACGGCGGCTTGCTTTTGATCATTGGCCACAAGATTTCGCAACTTTTTTTCATCTGGTAAACCGACAATTTGTTTATGTGCAACCCGCAAAAATTCACCGGGAATTTCAAAAACGTTTTGTACTATATTTCCCATATTAAAACCCTAACGCCCTTCTTGTTTCCTCGGAAACATGTGACGGATCCCAGGGCGGATCGAAAGTAATTTCTACTTTAGTGTTTTCCCCCAACTCGTTTTTAATCATCGCCTCAAATATCGGCCCGAACGGGCAACCGGGAGTGGTCAAAGTCATGATAACAGTAATTATCTTTTTATTTATTTTAATGTCATAAACAAGTCCTAAAGAAACGATATCAACTCCCAACTCCGGATCAATGACATTTCTTAATTTTCCTAAAATTTTTTTATTCATAAATCCTTCTGCCTTCCATCGCCCGGTTTAATGTTGTCTCATCGGCATACTGTAAATCGCCGCCAATTGGCAATCCCACTCCCAACCTCGTAATTTTACTTTTAAACTTTAAACTTTTAAACTTTGAGCGTAGGTACATCGCCGTGGCTTCACCCTCCATCGTCGGATTCAACGCCAAAATAATTTCCCCTATCCCCTGTGCCTTGTTCTCTATTCTCTTTAATAAGTCATCAATATAAAGTTCTTCGGGACCGATGTTGTGAAGCGGGTCAATAACTCCGTGCAAAACATGATAGAGGCCTTTGTATTGCCCTGATTTTTCTAAACTAAAAACATCAAGAGGCGTTTCCACGACACAAATAATATCATTATCGCGAAGATCGTTTGCACAAATGTCACAAACTTCTGCGTCAGATATATTTTTGCAGGTTTTACACAAAAAAATATCTTTTTTTAAATTCGCCAATGAATTGGAGAACAATTCAAGTTCGTTATCCGGAACATGAAGTAAATAAAAAGCCAGCCGTTCCGCCGTTTTTGGTCCCACCCCCGGAAGACGCTCAAACGCGTCAATTAAATTTTGAATTTGTTTGGGGAATGTCATTGTTGCTGTTGTTGCCCGCCGGTCAAATTCTGTAATTGGCTGGCTGCGACCATCTGTGATTTGTAGATGACGTCAGACAAGGCCGCTTCTAATTCATAATCGCGGACGCCGTCAAAACTCACCTCGACAATTTTCTGGTCGCCGGTTAAAATTATCTTTAAAAGCCCCCGGGCCGTTTGTTTAACAACTTCAACACGTTCCCCCGCCAGCTTTTGCTGGATCTGCATTGCCTGCTGGCGCATCTGATTTAAATCTCCTAATTGTTTTAATCCGTCAAACATTCCCATAAAAATTCACCCCCTTCTTGCCTCGCCTCCGGCGGGCTATTGTTTAATATATTTTATTTTCGTCCCTTCCCCCAATATTTCCTGTAAAACTTTTTCTACTGTTTCCAGATTTTT
>CAYHSW010000015.1:0-3448 GCA_964359405.1 uncultured Gammaproteobacteria bacterium
CCAAAATCTTCTGGGTCTGCAGATCCAACCGTTTATCCATCGACTTGAGCCATTCCAACAAGGTATTGTCCTGTTTTACTTCCAATTTTTTATTCAAAAACAAAAACAGTAAAATAAAACCTGCTACCAGAACTCCAATAATAATCATTAAATCCATATTTTTATTTCGTCATTCTGGCTCGCCTCGCGCCGAAGCGGGCCGGGCCCAGAATTTATTTTTTGAACTCTTCGAGATTTTCGAACAGTTCACCAGTTATCCGGAATTTCCGGGTAACTCAGTATGTGCAAAAATTGCACATACTTATATAATCATATCATGCAAACACCATTAATTCGCCGGCTGCAAAAACATGTCAGGCTTTTCAAACTATTTGGAGCTTTAACATCATTAATTATATCTATTTTAATAATCCTCCTTATCTCTCCGTCATTTCTAAATTCGTTCATGTTATCCTTTCTGCTTTTTATTTTCTTATTTTCCCTTTTATGGCTATTTTTGAGCTTAAAACGAAGTTTTGTCACCGCTTTAATAATTGGATTGTTGTTTTTACTGCGATTAGTGTATAATCTATAATAATGAACGCAAATTTCAAAATGATGATGGAAATGTCACCCGTTTAATGCGGAGGTAAATTTGTGCAAATTTATCCCGCGTGAGCGGGATTTTTTATGTCCAAAAATAAACTTATTGCTATTACAACAGATTTAGATCAATTCGCTCACGCTCAACTTAAGGCGGTTTTATCCTCGTTGGGATTCAACGGCCAGATAGTTGAGAACCATTCTGTCTCTCCTTTCTCCATTACCGAAGGGGCTTTTGAAATAAAGACCTTGTGTGAATTTTGTCCCAAGAATAGTGTTCATCTAGGAATTATCGACCCCGGAGTCGGAAACGACCGGGCCGGGATTATAATTCAAACAGAAAATTCATTTTTTGTTGGGCCGGACAATGGCCTCTTTTGGCCGGCGGCAATTGAAGAAAAAATAATAAATATCTGGGAAATAAACCCAGAGTATTTTGGAGACATTTCCAACACCTTCCATGGTCGAGACTATTTTATAAAAGCCGCTGTTTTTCTTGCTCTAGGGAAAAACCCGCAAGATTTTGGTTGTCAAAAAATCGAAAAAATTAAATCTTTGAAATTTAAAAACGGCGAAGTCTTGCATGTTGATAATTACGGAAATCTAAAAATTTACTTTAAAAATTTAGCTTCGCAGGAGTTACACCTGCGAACTCATAATTTGAAAATACCATTCGTTAAAACATTTTCTGATGTTCTGCCAGGTAGACCACTTGCTTACTGGGGCAGTAGTAATACTTTAGAACTTGCGATAAACTTAGGCAACGCGGCAAAAGAATTTAACATTAAACAGGGAGATATTTTAGAAATAACATGACAAAGTAATCTTCCTTATTTACGCACGTGCGTTTTTAAGGAAGTGTTAAAATAAATCATATGAACAAATTTTACATTACTACCGCCAGTGATTATACCAATGATGTTATTCATATTGGTCACGCGTATCAAAAAATTTTAGCTGATTGTTTAGCTAGATATCATCGGTTGATTGGTGACGAGACAAAGTTTTTGACAGGAACTGATGAAAATGGACAAAAAGTTGAAAAAAGCGCCCGGGATAAAGGCATCGACCCGAAAAAATTTGTTGATGATATTGCGGCACAAAATCAAGCAGAATGGGACTCATTAAATATCTCTTATAACCGATTTTTCCGCAGCACAGATAAAGATCATTTTGAGTTTGCCCCGCAAGTCTATTTAAAATCTAAACAGTCCGGGGATATTTATAAGGGAAAATATGAGGGCTACTACTGCGAAGGTTGTGAGTCTTATTACGACGAATCTGATTTAGTCGACAAAAAATGCCCCTTTCATCCCAAAGAAGTCCAATTTTTATCCGAAGAAAATTATTTCTTTAGACTATCTAAATACCAAGATTTTTTAATCAAACACATTGAAACCCATCCGGAATTTGTTTGGCCGGAAAAACATCGCAACGAGGTTTTGGCTTTTATTAAACGCGGGTTAAAAGATTTTTCTGTCAGTCGCCCTAACAAGACATGGGGAATCCCCGTTCCCGACGACCCAAATCATAAAATTTATGTCTGGTACGATGCTTTGCTATATTATTTAACTTACGGCGTTGAAGAAAACTGTTGGCCGGCTACCGTCCACGTTTTAGGCAAGGACAATCAAAAGTTTCATGCTATTTATTGGCCGGCAATGTTAAAAAGTGCAGGTTATGAATTACCTAGAACTATTTTAGTCCATGATTTTTTCACTTTAAACGGCCAGAAAATAAGCAAATCGTTAGGAAATGTTGTCCGGCCATCAGAAATGGTTCAAAAATACGGCGCTGACGGAGTCAGATATTTTTTCTTAAAAAATGGACCCCTAACAAACGATGTTGATATCACTTGGGGAAAAATTAACGAAACTTTTAACTCCGATCTTGCCAATGGCCTGGGCAACTTGGTGGCTCGGCTGGCAAAAGTTGCAGAAAAAATAAATTATGAAGCAAAAGAAAATAAACAAGAATTTTTTATCGACCTGGAGGATTTTCGGGTTGACCTAGCATTAGAGAAAATCTGGGTAAAAATAAAAGAACTTGATGGCCAAATTGACAAAGCCGAACCATGGAAACTCGAAGACAAAGCCCTAAAAGATTTCTTAGACAAAATCGTTCCGGAAATACAAAATTTAGCTTTTAATTTGCAACCGTTTATTCCGGCAACTGCGGAAAAAATCTTAAAACAATTTTCCGGAAAAATTCTCGCCCAGCCGCCATTATTTCCCAGGATTGACAAAACGTAAGACAATGTCTTACAATACATATGACAGTAGTTAGAATTCAAAAAATAATCTGGTCAGAATTTACAGTTGGACATATTAAGAAGCATGAAGTAACTGTTGAAGAAGCAGAGCTTGTTATAAAATCCGATGCTTTAAGTCTCGAAGGACATAACGGGAAAAGGATTTTGGTTAATAAAGTAAATAGTCGAATAATTGCTGTCATTGTAAAAATGATCGGAAACAAGCTTTATGTTGCGACTGCAAGAGACGCAAGCGATAAAGAGAGGAAGGATTTTTATGAATACAAAAAAATTAAGACCGGTACCTAATTTCAAATCCCTGAAAGAGGAGGCTTTGTTTTGGGATTCTCATGACCTGACTGATTATTTCGATTTTTCTAAAGGTAAAATTGTCCGTTTTGAGCTTATTGGAGAAGAAAAGGAAGAAAGTCTTACTTTCCGTTTGCAAAAAAATTTGAAAAGCAAGCTCGAAGAAATTGCCAATGGGCTTGGTCTCTCTGTTTCTTCATTGTTAAGAATGTGGACAATAGAAAGGCTTTCTCGTGCTTATTGATACCCACTGCCATTTGACAAAAAGATTTTGGGAGGACCCAATGGATGTAATTACCCGGGCGA
>CAYHSW010000015.1:3548-7117 GCA_964359405.1 uncultured Gammaproteobacteria bacterium
TGCCATTTGACAAAAAGATTTTGGGAGGACCCAATGGATGTAATTACCCGGGCGAAAGAGGTGGGGGTGGAAAAGATGATTTGTGTCGGGACGAATTTAGAAGATTCGCAAGAAGCTATTGAAATTGCCAATAAATTTGAGGGAGTTTATGCCTCGGTTGGCATTCACCCGGAAGGAACTTGCGATGATTGGGAAAAATTTGAGGAATTAATTTCAAAACCAAAAGTTGTCGCCATCGGTGAATGCGGACTGGATTATAAAGTCGGATTGCCGGGACAAGAAGGGGTTTTTCAAAAACAGATAGGAATTGCGAAAAAACTTAATTTACCATTAATAATTCACTGCAGAGACGCACAGGAGGATATGTCAAAAATTGACTTAACCGCTAATCGTGGTGTGTTTCATTGCTTTGCTGGAGGAATTAATATTCCAGACAATTTCTACGTCTCTTTTGCCGGGAATGTTACCTTTAAGAATGCACCCAATCTACGAGAAGTGGCTAAAGCAATTCCCTTGGAAAAATTATTGCTAGAAACAGATTCCCCGCTTTTAGCCCCGGAACCGCTGCGGGGATCGAAAAATTCGCCGAAAAATGTTAAAATAATCGCGTCCTTACTTTCCGAACTTAAAGGCGTACCAGTTGAAGAGTTAGAAAAAATAACATCTGAAAATGCCGCCAGACTGTTTGGAATTTGACTTGTGTACGAAATAATTAACAGTTACATCAACTACCACCCTGTCAAAACCCAGCGGGGTTTGGAAATCTTAACGGGTTTATTTCCGTATTTTATTATTCTTTTTGTCATCATCGGTAGTTTTATTGTTCCCGAACTTGTTGCTTATCTGGTTATAATTTTTAATGTTTACTGGCTTTACCGGTCATTCCAAACCGCTATCAATGCCACTGTCGGTTTACTTAACGTCAAAGCTACCCAAAAGACCGATTGGATGGAAAAACTAAAAAATTTAGACTACCGGAAGATAAAACAAGTTATTATTATCCCTAACGTCAAAGAACCCGTCCATATCCTTGAACGAAATATCCAATCGTTATCCGAGCAAAATTTTCCCCTGAAAAATATCTATGTTGTTTTAGCCATGGAAGCACGAGCCCGGGACACCGACGAAGTCAAGACCAGGGAAATGATCAAAAAATTTAAGGGGAAATTTGCCGGTATTTTAGTCACCTGGCATGATCTAAAACCCGGAGAAACTATCGGCAAACACAGTAATAACACGTCTAGTGCCAAAGAAGTCAAACGCCTGCTGGTTGACGAAAGGCATATAAATATTAAAAATATCCTGGTTACAACTTGTGACGTTGATATTGTTTTCCCAAAACAATATTTCTCTCTTTTAACCTATAAATTTTTGACGACGCCAAATAAATACCACCGGTTTTTTCAGGCCCCGTTTTTTATGTACAACAATGTCAACCGGCTACCGGCGCTCATGCGCCTGCGGATTTTAATGTCCGGAGTGGGCTATCTGGCAACTTTGCAAAAAGTCAGCGGCCGGTTTATGAGCTTTTCCACATATTCTGTGTCCCTTGATCTTTTAGACACTGTTGGTTACTGGGATGTTGATGTTATCCCTGAAGATTGGCATATAAATTTAAAAAGCTATTTTGCCTTACGGGGGGATGTCGATATTATTCCCTTAAATTTACCTGTATTGGGGAATGCACCGGAATCGACCAGCGCCTGGAAAACTTTCAAGGGGACTTATCAGACTGAAAAACGCTGGGCTTGGGGAGTGGTGGATGTCCCCTACGTGGTAAAAAAATTTTTTCAGCATCCGGAGATATCATTTTGGGACCGATTAAAAAAAGTTACTTTGACTATGGAATGGCATATAACCTGGAGTTCGTCCTGGTTTCTTATTACTTTGGGGGCCACTATCCCTACAATTCTTAATCCGGCTTTTGCGGCCACATCTTTAGGTTATAATTTACCGAGAATGAGCAGTCTTATTTTAACCGTTTGCATGGTGGGTCTTATTACCATGGTTCTTTACGGTAATTTACTCAACCCTCACAACAAAACCACAAAATCAAAAATCTTAGCCTTTTTACATCCGTTAACCTTTCTACAAATGGTAACTTTGCCGATTTTCGGATTATTACTCGGGGCTCTTCCCGGACTGGAGTCACAGACAAGACTCATGTTGGGGAAATATATTGGTTACAGAGTCGCTGATAAGGTGTAAACTGGTATTGTGATTTTATTATTAATTTTTCTTCTAAGAGTCCCCTCTTTTTTTGAACCCTACTGGTACGGCGATGAGGGAATTTATTTAGCCATTGGCCAGGCCTTGCAACACGGAGCGGTTTTATACCGGGATATTTGGGATAATAAACCGCCGCTTCTTTATTTAATTTATGCCATAATTCCAACTCTTCTGTGGGCCAAAATAACCGCTACAGCCTGTGTTTTGGGAACAGTTTGTTTTGTCAAAAAAATAACTAAAAAAAATATTCCGGCACTCGCTTGCGGAATATTGTTATCAATTCCCTTACTTGAAGGCACCATTGCCAACGCCGAACTCTATTTCGTTTTACCAATAATTATTGGTGCTTATTTATTACTTCGTCATTCTGGCCGCGTCCAGAATCTACTTTTAGGTATCTGCCTGACCGCTGCTTTTTTAATAAAAGTTCCCGCAATTTTTGACTTTATGGGTTTGTTTCTTGCCTGGTTTTTTGTCAACAAAAAACTAAAACCTTTTTTTATTATTTCTATCCCTGTTATTTTAACTTTAGTTTTTTTCAGTTTTTATTTTATCAAAAATAATGCCTTTTCTGATTTTATCACCGCTGTTTTTTTGCAGAATTCAAGTTATGTTGCCATTGATTCCGGCCCGCTTTCTAAACTTTCCAATCCGCTCTTTATAAAAGGCATTATTTTGCTAACTATTGCATTAGTGTTAGTAATTTTGTATTTAAAAAAGAAAACAACCGGCGAGCTGTTGATTTTGGCTTCGTGGTTCGGCTTTTCATTATACGGAGCGCTATTGTCAAACCGGCCTTACCCCCATTATCTTTTACAAATAATTCCCCCCCTTATTATTCTTTTAAATTATTTGCTTGAAAATATTAAAAAATACTTTCTATTTTTATTACCAATAATTATATTTTTATTATTAACTTTAAATATGTTTTCCAGAAATATTTATTTATTAAGCGATCTAATAAAAAGACACGAAATTCCCTACTACTCAAATTTCTGGAGTTATATTACTGGTCAAAAATCCTGGACTGATTATGCTAATAATTTTGATAGTCGAACAACAACCAACTACGAAATTGCAAACTATTTGTCAGGTAATAATTTATTTGTTTGGGGAGATAACGCTTTCATTTATGTCTTGTCTAATATCCCGCCAACAACTAAATTTATCCAAGCGCATCATCTGACGACCATTGATAAATCCAACTACGATAAAATTATTGACCAAATAAACTTTAAAAAACCAAAATATATTGTCGTAACTAGGCCTGTCAGATTTGAATTTCCCAAACTTGAAGAATTAATTTTTCAAAAATATAGGTTAGTAAATATCTTCGGCGA
>CAYHSW010000015.1:7217-11035 GCA_964359405.1 uncultured Gammaproteobacteria bacterium
GCCGTGTCCGGAATCCGTTCAAATTTTTGAAGTCGTCCTTTGCCAATTTTTTCTGCCCGTTTGTAAGAAACGGTGTCCTTAGGATTATTGAATAAACGTAAATACGCCAACAAGTCTTTGATTTCTTTCCGGTCATAAAATCTTGTTCCTCCAACCAAAACATATGGAATGCTATTGTGTAAAAAGGTTTCTTCCAAAACCCGCGACTGGGCATTAGTCCGGTATAAAACTGCAGAGTCAGAATATTTATCTGTCAGGTGATTGAGAATAAATTGCGCTTCGTCCTGTTCATTTCTCGCCTCATACAAACTTATTTTTTCACCCCCGGAATTTTCGGTCCAGAGTTTTAAAATTGGGTGGGATTTATTTTTGGAAATAACCCCGTAAGCGGCGTCGAGAATTTTCTGGCTTGATCTGTAATTCTGGTCAAGGTTAAATGTAACGACGGCGGGGAATTCCATTTTAAAATTCAATAAATTACGATAGTCAGCTCCGCGCCAGGAATAAATACTTTGGGAGAAATCGCCGACGACGCAGATGTTTTGATACCGTTTAGCCAATAACCTCGTTAATTCAAACTGGGCATGGTTTGTGTCCTGGTATTCATCAACCAAAATATATCTAAATTTTTCCTGATATTTAGTCAGGGTATCCGGCGACTTTTTAAATAATTTAACCGTTTCCATGATTAAATCATCGAAATCAAGGGCTTCGTTTTCTTTTAAAGATTTTTGGTATGATAAATAAATCTGAGAAACAGTTTCCTGAAAATAGCCGCGGGCGTATTGGGGATATTCCAAAGCCCCGATTAACTGGTTTTTCGCCTGACCAATGGTTGACAAAACCGCGTTGGGATTAAAATCTTTGGTCGACAAATTCATTTTTTTCATTACTTCTTTAACTAAGTCTAACGAGTCATTATCGTCATAAATAGAAAATTTATAATTTTCATTTTTAAGAATCTTTACGCAGAGCGAGTGAAATGTCCCCGCATTCGTCATTCTGGCCGAGTCCAGAATCCCCATTAATCTTGTTTTCATCTCATTTGCGGCTTTATTAGTAAAAGTCACGAGTAGAATATTTTCCGGGTTGACCCCTTTTTCCACTAGATATGCCACTTTATAAGTTAGAACCCGGGTTTTGCCGGATCCGGCTCCGGCTAGTATCAGCACCGATCCATCAACCTTTTTAACAGCCTCTCTTTGAACTTTATTTAAACCTTTCAACAATCCTTCCATTGCGTTACAATAATAACTGACCTATGAAAAAGTTAATAGTCGCCAATTGGAAAGCCCATAGCGAAATTACCAATTACCAATTACCAATTACCAATATTGAAGTGGCAATCGCTGCTCCGTTTCCGTTTATAGATAAAATAGAGAATTTTACCAGAGCAGCTCAGGATGTTTCGATGTTCCCCAATGGGGCTTATACCGGGGAAGTAACGGCGGAAATGCTAAAGAAATTAAATGTTAAATATTGTTTAGTCGGTCACGCCGAACGGCGAAAATATTTTCATGAAACAAATGAAATTATTCAGCAAAAAATAAGCCGGTTAAAAGAAAATAATATAATTCCTATTCTTTGCGTGCAAATGCCGGATGACATTATTGATACAGAATACATAATGTACGAGCCAATAACGACAATCAGTTCCCCGGGAGATTTTCATCCGGAAGTAGTAGATAAAGTTTTAGAATTTAAAACCCGTGTTACAGGAAGGTTTTTGTACGGCGGAAGCATTAATGATCAAAACATCAATGATTACTTATTTGCGGACGGTTTAGTGGTCGGCCAGGCAAGTTTAGATCCCGATATCTTCGCGAAAATATGCCAAAAGCTTTCAGTAAGTTAAAAAGACAATTTTTTAAAAACATTTATTTTGTAAAATATGGCCTTCTGGCCATATTGACCGTCGCATTTATTTATTTTATTTCCACCTTTGCCATCCCCTTCGCTAATTTAGTAAGTCACCTTCCTGTTAATTTTAGTTCAAAAACTCTAAACAGTAATAACGGCCGGATTAATATTCTCGTTCTTGGCATTGGCGGGGAAAATCATGACGGACCGGATTTAACTGATAGCATGATGATTGTTTCTCTCCCCGCCGTGGCGGGACCAGTTTATTTTATTTCCGTTCCCCGAGATATTTATCTTGATTATCTTGGCGATAAAATAAATTCCGCCTATGCTACGGGTCAGGAAAAAAAGCCGGGGGCGGGTCTGACTCTGGCTAAAGCCGCAGTCACTCATGTTATCGGTCTTCCTCTTCATTATGCCATAAGAATTGATTTTTCCGCCTTTGCAAAAATCATCGACCTTCTTGGCGGAGTTGATGTTGATGTTGAAAATGCTTTTATTGATGAAAAGTATCCCCTTGCCGGCAAAGAAACTGATCCCTGCGAGGCGTGCCGGTACGAAACTCTGAAATTTGACAAAGGTTTGACCCATATGGACGGAGCATTGGCGTTAAAATATACCCGCAGCCGCTATAGTCTTGATCCGATAGAAGGCACCGATTTTGGCCGGGCAAAACGGCAGCAAAGATTAATTACCGCTATTAAACAAAAAGCCCTGTCCGTCTCTAATCTACTTAATTTTAACAAAGACCTGGAGATCTATAATTCCTTGAGAGCCCACATTGATACGGATATTTCTGATAATGAACTCAACAGTTTCTTTAAACTGGCCATTACTTTGAAAGATTCTCAAATCAAAAATGTTGTCCTTGATGAAAATTTTCTCGTCAACCCTCCTGAGGACGCCCGCGGATGGATACTTTTGCCTAAAGACGGAACCTTTGAAGAAATCCACAAATTTCTTAAAGAAGCAGTTTGGCCAACAGGAGCAACATCGCTCCCCCAACAGTAGTAATTATCGTTGGTAACTCCCAGCCTGATTGCGGAATCGGCGGAGCTGTCACGTGCGGTTGACAATCAACATCCGAGGTACATTCGTTATTCCCCGACCCGGAAACGGTGACGCAAGTATTATTCGTGGTGTTACAAATGTTATGCGTCGCAACCGTCGGCGTTGGCGTAGGAGTTGGAGTTGGGGTGGGAGTAACTGTTGGCGTGGGAGTCGGAGTTATTGTTGCAATAGTAAAAGCCAAAGAACAGGCGGCGGTCGGACCGGCAGCCGCTTCCGGTTTTATCTGCGGGACGGTCGGGGCCACGGTCTCGGTGGTTGTCGATGTTTTAAACACCGTCAAAGCCATAATCGTTCCTAAAACAACCACAAAAACTAAGGCGGATAAAGCCATCATTAATTTTTTCTTATCAAATACTAAATTCATATATTTTACCTCGCCACAGGCGGGTTAATCCCTCCAGACATTTCCCCCGACCCAATGGGCCCGTATTTTGACACTGTAACTTCCTATTGCCGGAATAGTATAAGCCTTAACCGCGCTATAATAATACTGGCCGGCAACATCTTTAGATGAGGCACGAACGGCAGTAACATTCGTGTTAGATACTTCGACTCCGTCTTTGGAAATAATAAAGTTTATTTGATCAATAGAATCGGCAGCCGTATCGACCCAGCCATACCCCGTAAAATTAACCGTGTCGCCGATGGCCAAAGTTGACAATGTCTTATCGGCCACAACTTGTGAACACGCCGCACCTGTAACCGTTATTGGGGGCGTCGGTGTCGGTGTCGGATTTGGTCCTGACGGTGGCGGCCCACCATTCGTAGCAGTTTTGCACTCTGAAGAATCGTACCCACTGGCCGACGCTAATCCTTTGTCGCCTGTATACCCTTGAACGGTTATGTCTGCCTGCCATGAACCACAACCTGTTGTTTTAACCGTTCCC
>CAYHSW010000016.1:0-7926 GCA_964359405.1 uncultured Gammaproteobacteria bacterium
CAGAGTGACTGTTTCATAAGCAGTATGTCGAGAGTCCGATCCTCTCCCCTGGCACCCTTCGACGGGTTCAGGGCCTTCGGCTAAAAAATTAAATCCCGCCATTTTTGCCAATTACTGCGGGTGTCAACGTTTAAATTGGCCGACGGAGTTGCAAAAATATCTTTTGGTAAAATAACAATTTCCTCCCCCGGTTTGGATAAATTGAGTTTGTCGCGGGCGATTTGCTCCAGATATTCCGGGCTTTCAACTTCGGCAATCTTTTGCTTTATCTTTTCGTTTTCCTTTTCCAAAAGATTAATCTTTTGGCCTCGTCTGTCCACCCGGTCTCCCGCCTGCCAGGCCTGGACAATGGCTCTTACGGTATTAACTATTAAAATTAATCCGATAATTATTACCAAATAGCGCAAAAACCGATTGTTCATGGTTGACTTTTATCCCTTTCCTTGTTATTATAGGCCAGTTATGTCACTTCAAAAACAACTTGATGAATTCGTAAAATTTCTAAAATCCCAGTCTAGGGCTAGTGCGACCATTATTGCTTATTCCAAGGATATATCTCAAATTATAGCCTACCTGGAGAAAGAGCAAAAAACAAGCTGGCAGGAAGCAACGACCGAAGATCTTCAGGGGTTCTTGGACGGACTTTCGAAGCAGGGTTATACCCCAAAATCAATCAGCCGTAAAATAAACTCCATAAAAACCTTTTTCAGATTTTTAATTTCCCAAAAAAGCCTTGATAATAATCCGGCAACGGCCATCATTCACCCAAAATTTGACACCAAAACGCCGCGGATTCTGTCCGGGATTGAGTACCGGGCTTTGCGCGACGCCTGCCGCGAAGATGTCCGGGTCTCGGCCGTGGTGGAACTTTTACTTCAAACCGGAATGAGAATCGGGGAGTTGGCGGCCTTGACATTGGAGAGTGTAAAAAAAGACGCGGTTACCGTTCCGCCGGTGGAAAATCATGAAACCCGCGATGTTCCCTTAAACCATGCCGTCAGTTTTGCCATTGAAGCTTATTTGGCGATACGGCCCAAAGTTAAAAGCAGCGCCCTGTTTATTACCAAAACCGGCCGGCCGTTTTTAATAAGAAATATCCGGACTTCAATTGACCGGTATTTTAAACAGGCAGGCATTAAAGATGCCAAAGTCAACGATCTGCGCCACACTTTTATTGCTTATCATCTGGCGTCCGGAGCTTCACCGGTTCTGATTTCCAAACTGGTCGGCCACAAGAGGATCTCAACCACTGAAAAATATCTTGATTATATCAAGGATTTGCCCCTGGAAAAAGTCAAGCTGGAAGAACTCTAGACTAACTCCACAACGTCGTTTTCTTTGACCGGTTGCGTTACTTTAAACGCCACGTCCTGACCTTTTTTGGCCGTTGTCACCTGTTCATGTTCAATTTGCATGGACTCGATTTTTTGCAGTAATTCCTTGCCGTGGCCGGAAATTTTCACCGTGTCCCCGACCTTTAAGGTTTTATCTAAAACGATCGCCGCGACCATTATTTGGTCAAAATAATGTTTAACCTTGCCAATAACATTTTTCTTTGGTGTCATTTTTGTCACCACCTTCCACGTGTTAAATTTTTAAATCCCCAATTTTAGACGCGTAGGCAACCCACTTAGTTTTTTCAAACCCTAATTTTTCGTACCAATCGGTAAGCCAGATTTTTTCTGAATCGACATAAAAGAAAACACTTTTGACCCCCAAATCTTTGGCAATTTTAATTGCTTCTTCCAAAAGTAATTTTCCAAGCCCTTCTTTTCGAGATTCCGGTAAAACCTGAATACTGTCAACATAAAGCGATGGGCCGTTATAATTGACGTATTTTTGACACAATATTCCTCCTAAAAATTTACCATTGTCATCGATAGCCACCAAATTACACTCCGGAAAACTTTTGACGTTTTCCCAAACCCGCTCCTTAGCGTGTTCCAAATTCCAAACGCTATCAGAGTCACTATAGGAATTAGCAAAAAGCCCTGCCATTTCCTCCAAATATTTATTTTCAAACGGAATAATTTTTAGCATGAAATTTACGAGCAGATAAATCCTCATTAACTTTTTCCATCAACCACATACGGGCCAGGGTAGAAACGTCCAAGCCTTTACTGCGGGCAATTTTTTTAAGATTATCTTTAAACGCTTTTTGCAGCCGCAAAACCAGACTCGCTTCCCGTGGTTTATCCAGTTCAAAAACCATATCCACTTCTTTCCACTTATCCCAATAATCCGCAAAACTGTGAGTGTCCCAAAACTCTGCTTCTTCTTTTATATTTTTAAATTTTGGTATTTTATCTATTTTCTTTTTCATAAACTTTTCTCCTTTCGTCTTTATCCGCATCCCGAGCGGTTATTAAAAGATATTCACTTTGTTTTTGTCTTTTTACCACAACAGCTAAAATTCGCGTTCCAGTTCTTCCCAAAACAACAAATCTTCCGTCATACCCTTGAATATGGGTTGGAGAATTTTTGGTTGCCTCCTCAACTTCTTCAACCCCCACATTATGTTTTTGTTTAATGTGTACTTTATTCCAATCTTGCCAAATTAATTTTTTTACTTTAATTCTGCTCATAATTATTGTATTACACTGTAATACACTTGTCAAGGGCTACATATGACTTCTCGCCGCAATTTCGGCTTCGACGATTTTGACATCGCGGCCGTATTTGAGGGAAGCCAGTTCTTTAATCATCTTGGCTACTTTGGGATTTCTTGCCTTATTAATGGCATCGAAGTCGTGATTTATTTCCATGGAAAATGCCGGCTGGGGTTCATTGCCGACCACCGTCCGGACGTAGGCGTTGAAAGCTTCAACTTTTAACAAATCCTGTTCGTTAAACGTCGGGCTGTATTGATGGGCTAAAAATTGAGCATCATTGACTCCGGTTCTGAAAGCCACCATTGTCCCGACGTTGCCAAAAACCGCGTTACGGACCTCCTCGTCCATTTGGGAAATAAATTGGTTGGCAACACAGAGATTTAACCGGTACTTGCGGGCTTCGGACAAAATGGTGGCAAAATCGGGCGTGGCAAAGTTTTGGAACTCGTCAACGTATAAATAAAAATCTTTTCTCTCCTCTATCGGGATATCCGACCGCGACATCGCTGCCGTTAAAAGTTTTGGGATTATTAATAAACCCAAAAAATTAGAATTTTCCTCGCCGATCAGACCTTTAGCCAAATTAATAATTAAAATCTTCCCCTCGTCCATGACCTTTCTAAAATCAAAGGCTGTTTTACTTTGCCCGATCATATTGCGCATCAGTTTATTAGTCGTGAACCGGCCGAATTTGGAGACGATGTAGTCAAGAATTTCCGATTTATGAAACTCCGCCGTCTGGGCAATCTGATCCGTCCAGTACCGCCGGATCATCGGGTCGGTGACCAATGGTAATAATTCCTGGACATAAGTCGGGTCGGTCAAAGCTCTTTGAACCTCAATAAAAGTTGTCCCGGGTTGGGCCATGACCGTTAGCATGGCATTTCTGATATTGTGTTCCAACCGCGGCCCGACAATCCCGGTCTGATGCGGATCATAAAGTTTATAAAACAAACCAATGATTGAACTGACAATATAATGCCGCTGTTCTTCGGAATAAGCCTCCATGATATTTAGCCCCATCGGCCGCTGCAAATTTGAGGGATCAAAATAAATAACGTCTTCAGCCCGTTCCGGCGGCATTTGTTCAAGAATTGTTTCGTAAGTATCGTGAGGATCAATAAAACAAACACCTTTTCCCGCCCGGATATCCTGCAAAATCATCTGGGACATCAAAAGGGATTTTCCCGTCCCGGTCGCCCCGACAATATAAACATGCTGCCGGCGGTCATCGTCATCAATATAAATCGGCCGGTCAATTCCGCGGTAAACGCTTTTGCCCAAATAAAGACCTTTTTGGGCAATTTTGGCCGGAGCCGGGGCGCGTTTGGCGTTGAGCCAGAATATATGCGGGGTTTCAATTGATTTATTGGGGAAATGAAAGACTGTTGCCAGTTCTTCACTGGATAAAATTGGCGGAGTTTTAATCGCCGGCTGATACCGGTAAATAAAATCAGTCATGAAATTATTCTGGATCCAAATCTTGTCTTTGGAAAATCCGTTTAGATCCCCGTTAAATTGTTCAAAGGCCGCCTTAACATTGCTCAAAATTTCTTTAGCCCCGGATTTGGTTCGCGCTGCGGCGACGATTCTGATTGTGGTCATAAACCCCGGTTTATTGGTTTTGTTTTCAATGTGTTCCAGAGATTTGGCGTCGACATTAAACCGGGCTTTTTCCGGATCGGCTTCATTTTTCTTGGTCCGGGCAATATATTTTTTGCCGAATGACCGCCATTTATTATCCGCCGGGGCAACAATCATTTGGATGGCGCAGGTTTCCCCGACGCTAAGTTTAGCGAGTGATGACGTGATAACTGACATCGGGTCAACCGCCATGTCTTTAAAACTTTTAATGGGAAAATAATTGGCGCTGCGCAGTTTCAAAGACAAATAAGCCACTTCTCCCTCCTCGTCAAATAAATTATAATCTTCAACTTCCCGGACAACCGCTCCCCCATATGTTCCGTGGATTTGTTTTTCCATCAAATCGCGGTGATGAGCCGGCACGGAAATATAAAAACGGATATCTTCATGCCGGCCGACAATTTCAAAAGAAATGTTGTCCTGGGGCGTTAAAAACGGCAATTTCCACCACGGCCCGCCCTTCTTAATGGAGTAAAGCGAGGAAAAGAGTTGTTCCATGGCATCAATCTTTATTTCATTCTCCCGGGGGACGGCAACTTCCAACAAAACAAAGGATAAAGCCTGTTCTTCCCGGTTGCGCCATTTTAGAAGATGAATTATTAAATAAGACGCCAAATAAATACTCGCCGCCACTAAAATAAACACCACGGCAAAGACCACAAGAAACACAAACATCTGCTCGAAGTTGGGTAAAGTCTCTGGGTACATATAAATCTATGATAGCACACAGGGGACAGAGAGCAAGGCACAGGGATTAAGGGGAACGGAGGGAATTTATTGAAGATGTTAACATTTTTTGGATTTCTAATAATAATGAAAAACATTTGTCCCTAAGTTCTTTTTTCCCATAATTTAATTCTTGGGTAACAATCAGTTGAGTTTCCAACTCCGCAGCGGATCCATTGGAGATTGAAAGAAAATTAATATATTCCCCGGTATTTTTTCTTGTCCAACCTTCGGCAACATTCGAAGGAATCGAGACAACCGCCCGTCTCATCTGGGATATCAATCCGTAAATTTCTTCTTTAGGAAAATCAGCGGTAAATTTGTACACCAAAACTACCAACTCAACCGATTTTTTCCAATAAATCAACTCTTTGTATGTTGTCATATCGCACTATCCCTTACCCTGTCCCTTGTGCCCTATCCCCTTTTCTCTTTTGATTCTGCCCTTAATAAACGTCACAATAAAGCGGGCCTTGAGAAGTTCGTAAATAAACCATTCCACCAGCCAGCGGAGGGATCTCGTTACTGGTTGTTTTTTGCCGGCAGATAATTGATCGTCAGTTAAGGATATTCCGGCGATTTGGAAATCAGTCGCCCGGTGAAATTCGCTCTCCGCCGTAACCGCCTTTTCCAACCCCATTTGTTTGGCTAAATCCTCGGGGATGTTTACTTCTCCGTTTTCAACTTCTTCAATCCCCAGTTCTTTTATCTCATTTTCCACTTCCAACTCTTTGCCGTATTCCTTCCAATATTTTTCTTTATACCCCGCGTCTAAGGTCTCTTTAGCCGATGCTGGTTTCCCCTTCTTACCGTCATCGATTTTTATCGTCAAATTTCCAATACGCATACCATATCCATGATACTACAAACATATTCTTTCCGCCCGAGGCGGATCAGCCTTGGGCTGACCATATTAGCTCTTTTTTCCCCTTTTTCCAATCAACATACCTGGCTAACACAAATAAATAATCAGAAAGCCGGTTGAGATATTTCAAAGGGGACAGAGCATGGGGCACAGGGGACAGAGACGCTAAACGGCGTTCCGCCCGACGACAAACAGCTCTAACAATATGTATTTCTCCGCGGGGAAAGATAAAATTAGTCAACTTCGGAAGTTTCTTTTCCATTTCATCAATTTCTTTCTCGAGCCTTTCTGTTTCCAAGTTAAAGTTTAAAGTGTGATAACCCGCAAGCTGAGAGTTAATAAGCATCAAGTTGTTTTGAATCTTTTTAAACATCTCTTTTCTCTGTCCCCTGCCCCCTGTCCCCTCTGCCAAAACTCCCAACCAGGCAATTAATTCATCAACAGAACCTATCGCTTCAATAATTTTATTAGACTTTTTAACTTTTAAATTATTAAACAACCTCGTTTCCCCCTTATCCCCGGTTTTTGTGTAGATTTT
The DNA here is from genome assembly GCA_964359405.1 of uncultured Gammaproteobacteria bacterium. GTDB lineage: Bacteria > Patescibacteriota > Microgenomatia > JAMCZE01 > JAMCZE01 > CAYHSW01. The sequence goes on from CAYHSW010000016.1 coordinate 6,386, forward strand.
CATTAGACTAATTCTACATCATGGGCGTGGGATTCGCGAAGGCCGGCATTGGTAATCTGAATAAATTGGGCTTTTTTGTGAAGCTCCTCAATATTTTTGGCGCCCGAATAAGAAAACCCCGACCGGATACCGGCACACAATTGATCTAAAACAATTTTTACCGGCCCTTTATATCTGACAAATCCGGACACCCCTTCAACATGCAAGCCAAAATGCGGTTTATGACCGTTATGCCGACCCATTTCCCGCTGTTTCTCCAAGGTAGAAGTTGAGCCGTTATATTCTTTATAATAAACCCCCTCCCGTTCCACAATTTTGCCCGGGGCTTCATCCGTCCCAGCTAAAAGGGTTCCCGTACAGACGCAGTCCGCCCCGGCGGCCAGGGCTTTAACGATGTCCCCGGAATTTTTCATTCCTGCGTCAGCCATAATGAATTTATTTTTAAATCTCTTTTTCGCCCGGTTTGCTTCAGACAAAGCGGTAATTTGCGGAACTCCTGACCCGGCCACAATTCTGGTAATGCAAATTGACCCGGCACCAACTCCAACTTTCAACGTGTCGGCTCCAGCAGAATATAAATCCATCGCTCCCTCATAGGTGGCAATAGTCCCAGCGATGAGCGGTAATTTAAAAGTCGTTTTTAGTTGTTTAATGGCCGTCAGCATTTTGGTCATGTGTCCATGAGCTACATCCAACAGCAGGCCATCCGCTCCCGCTTTAATACAAAGCTTCGCCCGGACCATAAAATCATCGCGCAAACCGACGGTCGCAAAAACCCGGGCTTTTTCTTTTTTAACATCAGCGATTTTTTGGGCTTCGATTTCCGGAACGTCAAACCGGGGAATAAAAGCCAGACCGCCATATCCAGCCATGACCACCGCCATTTCCACGCCGGTGACTGAGTCCATATTTGTCGCAATAATGGGAATATCAAGAAAAAAATTCGGGGCGATTTCTGTTTTCAGAGAGACATCCGCTCTCGAATTAATTTTCGATTTTTGCGGAATTAGTAAGACGTCATCAAACGACAAGCCAAGTGGTATCGCCACTTCTCAATAATATGCTATTTCCCCCCTTGTTTGTCAACGGGGAAATTTATTAAAATAACAAGTGTTCCTCTGAAAATTATTTCATTGATCTCCCCGCCGGAAAAACCCACGGATATTGTGAACCACCTGAAGAATCAGTTGAAGAGTCATGCGTCGTGGAAATTGCAAAGGATTGTGTCCCCACGGCTTGCCAGGTTGGCATTTGCCATATGTTTAAAACAAAATTAGATAAAAACCACCGCGTCATAACCAGAGAGTTTATTTCCCACTCGCCTCAATATTAGCAACCGGCTGCCTTTTCTTTTTTTGCCCTTCATGAATAGCAAGAGCTATACAAATAAAATGGGATTTCATTAAGTGTTCGCAGCCCGCACAGCCGTGTCCGGCTCCGCCGATCAAATCAACTCTGCCAGTCTTTGATTTGTCATCTCTTTCCATTGTTGTAAGGCCATGTGCTTGTGGATATATCCAGTTCTGCTTTTTCTGCTGCCG
>CAYHSW010000016.1:8026-10593 GCA_964359405.1 uncultured Gammaproteobacteria bacterium
TGCCGAATCTCCTCTTTGATGTTCTATTTGTTGTCCTATTCTAGCCATTATTTTTCACCCCCTTTCAATAAAAAGATCCCGAAATGAGCAAGCTCGAGGCTTCGCCACAAATTTCGGGATGACACATAACACCACTAAAAAAAATTCCCTTAAGAAAGTTCATATATTTTTCCCCGTAAGAGCGGGGGCTATTACACTGTTAAAATTATTCTACTTTAAAAACCGGGAGTTCTGCAAGAGTCAATAAATTATCAAACTTATCAAACTGTTCCCCTTGTTTTAAAACTGCCGCCATCAAAACAACTTCGGCTCCGATTTTTTTCATCAGATGCGCCATCATCCGCATCGTCACCCCTGTCGAAATAACATCATCAATAATAACGACTTTTTTACCATTTAACAATTTGGCGTCCTGACCATCAAGAACAAGCTGCTTGACGTGTTTCGGAAAATGCGGCAGGGGTTTTAAAATAATGGGGTTTAACATTCCCGGTTTGACCGACTTGCGGCAAACAATGTATTTTTTGTGACCAAGTTTGCCGGCCAATTCCTGCAGTAATGGAACAACTTTTACTTCCGGACCAACAATAATACATTCCCCGTTGTCATCCTGAACTTGTTTCAGGATCTTGTGAAGTTTCTCTGCGATTTTAGTAGTTAGTTCCGCATCGCCAAGAAGTGAGAAGCTGGCTAACTGGGTTGTCCGCCCCACAAACGCCAGCGGTAGTTCCCGTTTCAACCCGCAAAGTTCAAGGGTATAAGTTTCCATCTTGAACATTATACAAGAAAAGAATTAACATGAAGAAGCATGACAAACGGAATGATTTCAATCGAACAAATTGTGGAAAACGTCTGGAATAGCAATCCTGAATTTAGAAAATTGATGTGTGAAAGGGCCCTACAAGCAATGCAAAATCCCCAACCAATCTAACGCTATAGCGTATTATTGGTTAAGTTGTAAAATTATTTCAGAAATTATGATTTCAGACTTTATTTGAGTGAGTTTGGAGCCAGGTGGCAATATATTTTATATCCGGTTTTTTGTTATCAACTTCAACCATAAAAATGATGGCGTCCTCAGTTTTAGCAGTTAAATGAAAGCCGTTCAGCCATAAAAACCTTTTAGCCGAAGCCCAGGCGGTTCTTTTATTGCCATCGGTAAAAGGGTGATTTAAACAAAGGGACTGTAAGAGCCCGGCGGCTTTAGTAAAAATGGTTGGATACAATTCTCTCCCCCCATAAGTGGCCTTCGGTCGTTCAACGGCAGAGTGAAGAAGGGCAAAGTCCCGAACCATTCCTTTCGTGTCGGCTTGGTCTAAAATCGCCCGGTGGATTTCATAAACCTCATTAATATCAACAAAAAAGGTCATTATCTGTCTGCCAATCCTTTAAGGATTGCCGCGTCTTCGTCCAAAAAATTTGCCAGCCATTTTCTAAACTCTGTTGTCACCCCGGTTTTTACCACGTTTTTTCTGGTTGGAGTAATCAAAAGCGCCTCTGTTTCCGGAATTTTTTCCATGACCACACTCTGCCCGACCACCAAACCAAGCTCCTCCAAATATCGACGGGGAATCGTCACCGCCGCACTGTTACCGGCTTGATAGATAGTTAAGGTTTGTAAACTATTTTGCATGTTATGACCATGTTATAACATAAGGGTGGGTTTGTCAATCCCCAAAATTTAACAAAAATTCCGGATTTATCACTTTAAAACTTAACCGGCCCAATTCCTCGTCCCATTCTTCTTTTAAAGGCCTAACCACAATCCCTTCCGCCCAAGCGTCCGGAGATAACAATGATTTTCTGGTAGCAAAATCAACCAGTTCGTCTACTGTTTTTGGAAGGATATAATTATCAGAAATAATGGGAACGGTGGGAATTTCTAATTTTGTGCACAATTTAATAAATTCTTTAAAATCAAGGTGTCTCCCCTCCTTAAAATCATAGGCGTTAAAAAACAAAATTTTTTGACCGTTAATTTTTAATTTATTACCTTGAACATTATCTCCTACCAATTCTCCTTGCAAGGCAAGATTCTCATTGCCTTTTTTTATTTTTTCTAAGAGAGAAATTTCTTTGGCCACTTTCCAAAAAGTGTTGGTGGGGTCATCTAAAAGATTTAGATTTCTGGAACAACAATTTAATTCCCCGTCTTTAACAAAAAAAGTGCAGGAGGCGCCATCAACCTTTTCGGTGACACCAAAAATTTTACCGGCGTGTCTTTCTAAGACTTTGGGGCAAAACTGAATTCTGGTTTCATCAGTTTTGGGAATAAAACCGGGGAAAAGACCTTTAGCCTGGCCGGAAAGATTTGCCGGGATAACCGGTTCGTATTTTACAACTCCCAATAAAGAAGTAACGTCAGTTCCCGTTTGGTAGACAGGATTTTTTCTAGAATCTGTGGGGTATTTTTTCCCATCCAAAATAGAAATTGGCAGGCAAAGTCCCTGGGAAATTTGTCCTCTTAATCTAATCGTTTTTAGTCTGTAGCCTTCATACTCTTTACCGTCTGCATACGATTTTTTTACTCCGCTTTTTGATAAAAAGGCAAATTCCGAAACGACGGG
>CAYHSW010000017.1:0-10524 GCA_964359405.1 uncultured Gammaproteobacteria bacterium
TTATAGGCCTGTCAACCTGGAAATGCGATCGTATTTGTAGGTAGGGGGATTGTAATGACAACTTAAACCTTCTTGTTTCTGCTTTCCCAAATTACCAAAAGTGGCGCGGCGTTGAAGATGGAGGAATAAGTCCCGCTGAAAATGCCAATAAATAAGGCCAGGGCAAAGATGCGGATGGATTCGCCGCCGAATAAGATTATTGCCAGCATAACGAACAATGCTGTCAACGACGTATTTAATGATCTGACTAAAGTTTGTAACAATGAATCGTTGACCACTTGTTCAAATGGAATTTTTGACCCTTCTTTCCTTAAATTTTCCCGGATCCGGTCAAAAACAACAATCGTGTCATGAACGGAAAAGCCGATGACGGTCAAGATCGCGGTGACAAACAAGGCATCAATTTCGATATTAAAGAAATGTCCCAGAAGGGAAAATATTCCGGTTAAAACCAAAACATCATGTAAAAGAGCGACAACCGCGGCCACTCCGAATTTAAAACTTGAATACGGCTTTGGAATTTCTCGGAAGGCGTAGGCAATATAACAAATAATGGCAAGAGAGGCAATTATAATAGCCTGAATGGCTTTTTGGGTTAACTCATGCCCGATTACCGGCCCTACGGATTCAAATTTGAGTAAATCTGTTTTGCCGTATTTTTGATTTAATTCGGCAATAACCTGATCTTTTTGCGCCGTATCCATGGGTTTAGTTTTTATTAAGAATGTTTTATTTGACGTTTCTTGAACAGTTCCTAATTTGCTTAAGTTTTGAGTTTGGATTTTGGAGTTTTGAATTTCTAAAAGCGTTCCCCCGGTAAAATCGATTGACGGTTTTAACCCGTAGCGGGCAAGAGAATAAATTCCCGGCAAAATAACCAGAAGGGAAATGCCGAAAAAGATATATTTAAATTTCATTAAATTGATCATTTTATTAATACTCTTAACAAGGTTCTCGTTATAGTTATTGCTGTGAATAGCGAAATGGCAATTCCAATTGCAAGAGTAATAGCAAACCCTCTTATGGCTCCGGTGCCGAACCAGTATAATATGGCACAAATGATTAACGAATTGGCGTTGGAATCACGGATTGATGGGAAGGCTCTCGCAAAACCAAGTTCAATCGCCTGCGCTTTCTGTTTTCCCCAGCGGATTTCTTCTTTCATCCGTTCAAAAATTAAAATATTGGCATCAACGGCCATCCCGATGGACAAAATAAAGCCGGTGATGCCTGCTAATGTCAAAGTCACGGGAACCAATTTGAAAACGGCCACCGAAAGTAAAACATAAATAATGAGTGCCAGGTCGGCGATTAATCCGAGCAACCCGTAATTGGCAATCATGAAGACCGAGATAATCCCGAGCCCGATGGCTCCGGCGAGCAAACTTTTATTTACAGAATCCCGACCCAGAGTTGCGCCGACGGTCCGTTCTTCAATCACTTTTACCGGGGCGGGGAGAGCGCCGGAATTTAATAGAGCGGCCATTTCTTTCGTTTGGGTCGTGGTGAATTGTCCGGAAATAAACGCTTTGCCGCCGGTTATAACCGACTGAACTGTCGGAGCCATTAATAATTGTTCGTCTAAAAAAATTGCCACTCTTTTATTTAAATTTCTCTTAGTAATATCTTCAAATTTTTTTGCCCCATCGGAGGTAAAAGTTAAATTAACAATCGGCTCGCCGGTGTTTTGATTAAAACCCGCGTCAGCTCTTGCCAAATCAGTTCCGGACAAATCGGTTTCTTTGGTAAAAGCTGAAGGAGACGATTCTTCGTGAAAGGTCAGCTTTGCTGTCTGCCCGATTAAATTTAAGGCCGCTGAAGTATCGTTTATGCCGGCCAGTTCAACAATTATTCGGTAGTCGTTACCGACTTTAGCCGTTTGGATTGTTGGTTCGGAAACCCCAAAATAATTAACCCGGCGTTCAATTATTGACCGTAATGATTCCAGAGCGGTGTTACGGTCTTCCTGTTTTATGGCCGTCATATCCGCTGACATCACAATATGCGATCCGCCGGCCAGATCCAACCCTTCACGGATATCCAAATTGCGTTGCAAGGTAAAACCGGCAATAGATAAATTAATATTCGGCCGGGCAAAAGTTTTATTTAAGAGTTTGAAACTGCTTGGCAGATCAATAAAAGTTGCCACAAGGGCAAGAATTAATATAAAGATAATTTTTTTTACGTTAGTTTTCATTTCACAAGTTCCTCTTCATCACCAATAATCATAACTCTGGAGCCTTCGAGAATCGAGAGGAGGAACGGGTCGCGGCGGGATTTACGAAAGGCGAATTCTTCCTCCGTCATTACGGTATAATTTATTTCCGATCCGCGTTTATGTTCCGTCTCCCGGATAACCGCCGCCATCTCCGGTAAAATAATTGAACCGACAATTAAAAGTTCCACATGATCCGCTCCGGAAACCTCGCCGCGGGCATAGCGTCCGGAAAGCATCGCAAACTTTATCCGTCCGACTTTTAATTTATTTTTCAAAATCGACCCCCCCAGTCCTGTTGTTTTGGCAATAAGTTCTAAAAGATCAAAATAGAGCGGGTAATCTTTTCTGAAAGAATAATATACCCGGTTAGCGCGAGGCTCCCGCCGGAGCATTCCGGCTTTTTCCATGTGGGCAAGTTCCCGCCGGACGGCATTTATTTCCTCGTGGGCCATCCTGACAAGCTCTCGGACATGAATGATCTGACCGTGACTGGTCAACAAAATTTCCAGTAGTTTAATCCGGACTTTGGAGATAATTAAATCTTCTAGCATTTATTGGACCGCGACCGTTTGTCCAATGGGTAAAATTTCTATCCAGGTTAAGCCGCGGTTTAGAGCAATTTCTTTACCCGTTATATCAAAAAATCTCGTTCTGTCAAGACGGGTCTTTTTAGTCCACGTCGCTTCTGTGACTTTGCCATCCATTAAAATTTTGGCTTTCCCCTGTCCCTTGTCGCCATAGAGAGTGTGAGTTCCGTGACCTTCTTCACTATAACCATCATTTGCAATGGACATCGTCATAAATTGAATTACGACGTTTTTGGCTAAGATTTGTTGATTGGTATTCATATCATTGTGGGCCACACCGCCGTTAAACCTCAAAAACGCATTGGAGTCTTTGTCATATTGCCATTTGACAATGTAATCGTTAGCATATGAGGCTTCAGAACTTGATAATCCAAATTGTGCGGAAAAAGCCGCCGGTCTTTCGGCAATGGCAATATCATCCTTAAATTTCCAGGAGACAAAAGTTGTGTTCCAGGCCATAACTTTTCCCGTCCGGTCGTCGGTTTCAACATTTGTTAAGTCCCGTTTTTTGGCGGCAAAATCCCAGATTTTGGAAGTGACGCCATAGACAGTGTGTTCCGTTGCCGTGTCCGGTCCGAGCCGTTCGTAATCACGATAAAAAGTCGGAAATCCAATTGAAAACTGATTTAAATCATTATATGCTTCCCAACCGTAACTGTTTATCTGTCCCAGAGCATTGGCCGGGCCGGGAGTATTGGCCCCACCAACGTGGGCGTATAATGGGGAATTTCCATACTCGGATATCCAATCCAGATAATAAGTTCTGGCGGACCTGACCGGGCCAACAACATCGGCATCCTGACAATAAAAAACTGCCAGGAAACGGGTGATGCCGCCTTCAGCGACGGCTTCATAAACAACATCGGCGGATGATAGGCCTGATTGCGGTCGGGCGGCTTTGGAATTTTCAATCATTATTCCAAGCGGCCGGCGGGATTCCCAAAGATCCCGTTCCGGTTTGGTATACATCGCCCCGTTTAGCGGGCACTCTTCATTCCGGGGAAGCGACGGATCACGTTTAAATCCGGTTTTACTGGGAACCGGAGACTCTAATTCTTTATTTTGACTTGGTGTTCTGGAAAAAAAAGCCAGGGAAGTTCCGGCGGACAAAAAATACAAACCCGCGGCAATCAAAATAACCTTTTTATTCATCCATTCATAATACGTGTTGACTATCTCTCATGTCAAGGGTAGTATTGCCATATGGATTATTCGCATGTCAAACACGATCTGTTAAAAACCCTGACCTTGACCATGCTTGCAATTGGAGTTCAAGTTGTGCTATGGTACATTATAGGTAGGAAATGAGGTGATAATAATGTTGCAGGGATATTGTGTTAAATGCAGAGCCAAAAGAGACATCAAAGACGGAAAAGATGTCACTTGGAAAAATGGCCGAAGAGCCCATGTTGGCAAATGCCCCACTTGTGGGACAACTGTCGCCCGGGTTTTAGGAAAAGCCTAATCCCGGTTTGCCGAGGATTAAAAATTAGCGGTTAGGAAACTAAGCGCTAATTTTTTATTGGAGAAGATTGATGATTTTAGCTTTGGCTTTGAGGTCGGCAAAAATCTTGCCGAAGACTTCAGAAATTTTTTGCCGTCTGAGTGCGATTGTGGCTTCCTGTTTAATTGCTCCCTCTTCGGTTGCGGTCAAATAAGTTTTATTTTGGGCAATGTAGTCTGTTACCTCCTGATCACTAATTTGCACTGTCGGTTCGGCAATTTTTTCGACCAATGCTTGCAAATAAACTTGCCGACGGAATTCCTCCATGGTCAGCCCCTGTTGGGCAAGGGCGGCATCAAGAGTCGTCTGCCCGGCCAGCATTTTTGACAGATCGGCGACTTTGTTGTCAACATCCGTGCCGGTGACAACAATTTTATCTTGTTCGGCCTTTTCTGTCACCAGCCGTTCATTAATAATCTCATCAAGAGTTTGCTTGCCGTACCGGCTCATTATTTTCCCCTCAAGTTCCATGCGGGTGACCGGCCGGCCATTGACCATAGCAACAACAAAAAGGGTCTTAAATTTCCAAACCAAGGCGGCAAGTATAATAAGGACTAAAAGGCCAATGGTAATAAATCTAATTTTTGGATTGGTCGGGGTCTCGACGATAGGTTTTTCAACAATTTTTACTGCTTTTCTTGCTGGCATGATTTTTCAAGTATAACAAAAAAATTCTGGATGAAAAGGGGCAATTTCAAAAAGTACCGCCAGTGGGATTCGAACCCACGATTTGAGCGTTGAGAACGTTCCGTCCTGGACCACTAGACGATGGCGGCTATTGACTTTTGGGTCGGCCGGCCTTATAATACCATTCCATAAGGGATTATTCCACTTTCGGCAGCTGCAGACAGCAGCTTTTTTTATGAAGAATCAAAAGGTAAATTCTTTAACTCCGGCAGGTTTGAAAAAACTTCAGGAAGAGCTTGCTCTGTTAAAGACTAAAAAAATTCCGGCGGTTATAGACCGTCTGTCTTTAGCGCGTGCCGAAGGGGATTTATCAGAAAACAGCGCTTACCATGGGGCTAAAGAACAACTGGAATTTTTGGAAAACCGGGTTTCTGAGCTTGAGGACATATTAGAACAAAGCAATGTCGTTATTCTTGCGAAGGGAACGCACACCGTTAACGTCGGCTCCACAGTGATGGTGACAGTTAACGGCAAGAAGATTGTTTTTTATGTGGTCGGGGAATGGGAAGCTGATCCGAAATCCGGCAAAATTTCTGCCAGTTCGCCGATTGGCAGCGCCCTGATGAACAGAAGGGTCGGGGATAAAATCGAAATTGCCGTTCCGGCCGGCAAAGTCATTTACACAATTACTTCAATAGAGTAATATAACTTCATGGCGCAAGCAATAGAAGAAATCAGAAAACTCCGGATTGAAAAGCTGGAAAAATTAAGAAAGTTGGGGGTGGATCCGTACCCGGCGAAATTTTCTAAACCGTTTATTGCCATAACTTCTGCCCGCGAAAAAATGGAACAGGAAGTTTCTGTTGTGGGACGTTTATGGGCAATCCGTGAACATGGCGGGATTGTTTTTGCGGATCTAAAAGATCAAAGCGGAAAAATTCAGTTGCTTTTCCGCTCAAAAAATGAAACTTTTAGTTTGCTTGACAGCGGGGATTTTTTGGGAGTCACAGGAAAAATAACTAAAACGCAATCAGGTGAAATAACTGTTGAAGTTGCTGATTTTGAATTTTTGGGTAAATCATTGCGGCCGATGGCCAGCGGGTGGGATGGTTTGAAAGACACGGAGATCCGTTACCGGCGTCGGTATTTGGATATGAATATTAATCCGGAAGTTCGGGAACGTTTTGTTAGACGGTCAAAATTTTGGGAAGCTCACAGAGAATTTTTCAAACAAAAAGGGTTCGTTGAAATAAATATTCCCGTTTTAGAACACATTCCCGGCGGCGGTGATGCCAAGCCGTTTGTGACCCATATGGACGCCATTGACGAAGATTTTTATCTGAGAATTTCTCAGGAGCTTTATTTAAAAAGGCTAATTGGCGGGGGATTTGAAAAAGTTTATGAAATCGGTCCGCGGTTTCGAAATGAGGGATTGTCTGATGAACATCTGCCGGAACACATAGCCATGGAATTTTATTGGGCCTATGCTGATTGGCAAGACGGGATGAAATTTATAGAAGAGCTTTATAAATATATTATTGAATATGTATACGGTGATAAAAAAGTTTTCAAAATTCGTGACTTTGATGTCGACTTTTCGAAAAAATGGGAAATAATTGATTTTTCTGAAATTATAAAAAAACATTATGATATTGACGTTTTAAACCCTGATCTGGCTAAATTAAAAGAGGCAATCAATAAAAATAAAATTAAGTCCAGTGGGACATTAAATATTCCCCGGGCCGTTGATACTCTTTGGAAGGAAATAAGAAAAACAATCTCCGGACCGGCATTTTTAGTTAATCACCCGAAATATTTGTCACCGTTGCAAAAACCAAGTTTGGAAAATCCAGATATTGTGGAAAGATTTCAACCAATAATTGCCGGATCGGAATTGGGGAACGGCTGGTCCGAAGTTAATGATCCGCTGGATCAGTTTGCGCGGTTTTCCGAACAGCAAAAATTGCGGGATGCCGGCGATCAGGAGGCGCAGTGGCTGGACGTGGATTATGTTGAGATGTTGGAATATGGAATGCCGCCGACTTTTGGTTATGGCCACTCGGAACGGACCTTTTGGTTTTTAGAAGATGTGACCGCCCGCGAAGGGGTTCCTTTCCCCCAACTTCGTTTCGGAATCGACGAAACCTCCAAGAAAATTTACGGACTAAAATAAATGGCTGAACCCTTGGAAGTTAGATTCGCAGGTGTAACTCCTGCGAATTAACCAATAAAACGCTATAGCGGATTATTGGTTAAAGAAAAAATATGTTTGAAGTTAAAGAAATTCAGGCGAAGTCGGTGTTGTCGAAGACAACTTTAAAAGATGCGGATTTTGATTATTCAGTCAATCCGTATTATGGCTGCCGGTTTGGGTGTGTTTACTGTTACGCCAGTTTTATGGGGCGGTTTGTTGGCAAAAATGTTTCCGATTGGGGTAATTATGTTTTCGCGAAAATAAACGCTTCGGAACTTCTTGCTAAAGAAATTAAATCTTTGCCTGATAAAGGCAGGGGAAAAGTAATTTGGTTTAGTTCCGTTACTGATCCGTATCAAGGGATGGAAGCTAAATACGAACTGACAAGAAAATGTTTGCAGGTTTTGGCCGATTATGGCTTTGCCGGAACAGTCACGATTTTGACAAAATCAGATTTGGTTTTACGAGACGTGGATATTTTTAAAAGGTTTAAAAAGTTTGATGTGGGTTTGACTATAACTTCGACTGATGATAAGGTATCGAGATTTTTTGAGAAAATGGCCCCACCGGTTTCAGACCGTCTCAAAGCGCTTAAAACTTTAAATAAATTGGGTTTTAAAACATACGCCTTTTTAGGCCCACTTTTGCCAAATATTTTAGCAGATGAGAAAGAATTAGATAAACTTTTCAAATCTGTGGCCGACGCGGGCACAAAAGAAATCTATGTTGAATATTTAAATTCCAGTAATTATTTAATTGGCCGATTGCGTGAAGAAATTAAGAATCTCGACCCGGAACTCATTAAATTATTTGAAAAATCAAAAAACAAGGAATTTAGAAAAGAATGGGACGCGAATATAAATAAACTGGTCAAAAAATATAACTTTCATTTCCGTTTCGGCGGTACGATATACCACCCAGAGATGAGTTAACATATCTAAAAAATAATGCTGCAGCATGAAATTTTAGATATTAAACTGTTTATTTTCTCCGCCATCTTTTGCGCCGGGGCGATGATGGGTTATCCTTTTTATTATTTTAGCTATTCTCTTTTGATCTATTTTAAGTAAAATCTTCATATGGTTATAACCAGACAGCAAGCGTTAGATCTTCTTTATTCCAAAATGCAGTCGGTAAATTTGCGACGGCATTGCTTGTCCGTCGAAGCGGCAATGAAGGCTTTAAACAATGATACTGAAATAGCGGGTATCGTTGGTCTATTACACGATGGGGATTATGAACAAACAAAAGAGGATATTGCCAACCACTCTATTTTAATGGCCAAATGGTTAAGAGAAATAGGCGAGACTGACGAGGTTTTTCTTCATGGAATTGAATCACATGGGGCATCGAATCCAACAACTATTATGGAGTGGTCTTTATTTTGTTGTGATGAATTAACCGGGTTAATTGTAGCCACAGCATTAGTTCAACCTACTAAAAAACTGGCCGATGTGACTGTCGAAAAAGTTCTGGATAAATTTAAATCAAAAAACTTCGCCGCCGGGGTAAAAAGAGAAGATATCATTAAATGCGAGGAGAAATTAAACATTAAACTTGATAAGTTTATTGAAATTGTTTTAAAAGGCATGCAATCTATTGCAACTGAAATTGGGTTGTAGTTTCATGGTATAATGTAAGCATATGGGGATGACTAACGTAAAGCTTCAAATAAAAAACCTTTATGATCCCGAAAAAATTTATACAGGGGATTTTCTGGTTGACTCCGGAGCTCATTTTACGGTATTGCCGGAAGAAATTTGGAAAAAATTGGGTCTGAAATCAGACGGCGAGAGATCGTTTTCCTTAGCTGATGGTAAAATAGTGACACGGAAAATGAGTAGCGCCTTTGTAAAGTATGATGATGAACAGGTGGCCACGCCGGTGGTTTTGGGTAATAAAACCGACTCTCCCTTGCTTGGAGTATTGGTTTTAGAGGCAATGGGTTTGATGCTCGATCCGTTTCAACGAAAAATTTATAAATCAAAGTTGATGTTGGCATAAAGTTGTGATAATCTTCTTCTGTGTTGGACATTAAATATATCCGCGAAAATGCGGAGAAAGTTAAACAGAATGTTTTGAATCGGAGAGTGGATCCGAAAAAAGCTGATGTGGACGAACTTTTGCTGATTGACACGCGGAAAACGAAATTACAAAGAGAGATAGAAGATATGCGCGCTTTGCGCAACAAATTTTCCGAAAGTTTGAAAAATGAAAAAGACAGAACTCCGGAAAAGATTGCCGAAGGCAAGAAAATAAAAGAATCAATTGAGTTGGCGGAGAAAGAGTTTTCTGCGGTTGAAACCCGTTGGCAAGAACTTATGTACGCAATGCCAAACATTTCAGCAGATGATGTTCCAACGGGTAAAGATGATACAGAGAATTTACCCATTAAAAAATGGGGAGAACCCAAGAAATTTGATTTTCAAGTAAGAGACCATGTGGATCTTGGGGAAAGTTTAGGAATTATTGATATTGAGACAGCGGGAAAAGTTACGGGGTCAAGGTTTAATTATTTAAAGGGCGATGCAGTTTTATTGCAGAATGCTTTGTATCAATTTGCTATTAGTGTTTTAACAAACGAGAAAATTTTGAAAGAAATTGCTGACGAGGTTGAAAATGGATATAATCCAAAAACATTTATTCCCGTTGCCCCACCTTTGTTAATAAATCCGGAAACTTATACAAGAATTGGAAGATTGAGTCCGGAAACTGAGATTGAAAGGTATGCGTTGCCTCGTGATAATCAATATTTGATCGGAAGTGCGGAGCACACACTTGCCCCAATGCACATGGATCAGACTTTGCGAGAAAACGATTTACCACTTAGGTATTTTGCGTTTACGCCGGCATTTCGACGGGAAGCTGGCTCATATGGAAAAGACGTTAGGGGTATTTTGAGGCAACACCAGTTTGATAAAGTGGAAATGGAATCTTTTACCACTCCTGAAAATGGCTTAAAAGAGCAAAAATTTATTGTTGGGATTCAGGAATATATTATGCAAGCACTGAAACTTCCTTATCAAGTGGTATTGATATGTACTGGAGATATTGGAACGCCGGACTACCGGCAAATAGACATTGAAACTTGGGTTCCTGCCCAAAATAAGTACCGAGAAACTCACAGTTCTGATTATGTTTCAGATTATCAAGCCAGAAGATTACAAACACGAGTTAAGTTAAATGATGGGAAAACTGTTATTGTTCATATGAATGATGCTACCGTCTTAGCTATGGGCAGAATTTTAATTACAATTTTAGAAAACTACCAAAATCCCGACGGATCAGTCACGGTCCCCGAAGTTTTGCGGGAATATGTGGGAAAAGACAAAATTTCTCCGTCTCTTGCTCAAAGCAAGGGGAAAGAGTAAAATGGGGGCTGATGACTTCCAAA
>CAYHSW010000018.1:0-10010 GCA_964359405.1 uncultured Gammaproteobacteria bacterium
AATCTTCAAGCCGGACCCGGACGTTATACCCCGGTAACACATCAAACATCGGCCATTTGGGATACAGCGGTATAAACACCATCAAAAACCCCGCAAGAATTAATAAAATGTTGTTGTCAACCCAATTTAAAACTTTTTTCATTGAAACAATCTTGCTCTTCCCAATTTATAATTTAAATCTTTAACTTTTCTAACACCTATTTCTTTTGCCGGAACTCCGCCCACGATCGCCATCGGGGGAACGTCTTTTGTGACCACCGCGCCGGCGGAGATGATGGCACCGCGGCCGATTTTAACGCCGGGTAAAATTATCACCCGCGGGCCGATGAAAACATAATCCCCGATCTCAACCGCTCCGGACGTCGCCTCAAATTTCTCGGACTCGATATTGTGTTCCTCGTTGTAAATTAAAACCTGTGAGGCGATATCGACATGATTACCGATAATAATCGCATTGCGCCCGTCCAAAAAACAATTATCGCCAATGTGAGTATCTGAACCGATCTCGATATTTTTGGGATCATAAAATCGGGCCCACATATGAATTACACTGCCACTGCCAATTTTAATTCCCGCAAGCTGATAAATAAATTTTCGTTTGAACCAAATGGGGATATTCCCGGCGACGGTTAATAACGCCAACTTAAAATCCAACCGGTAATTGCTTAACCGGTTAATAATTTTAGGCACGGCCTGATTTAGACTGAGTTTAGTACCGTATTTATCTTTAAACATGCCTCGTCCCAATTATACCTCTTAACCCATTCTAAACCAAATTCGACTTTATTGATATTTATATTTTCAAGAGCAGAACGAATCGACTCTATATTATACGGATCTTCGATATAAGTTGCCGCGTCACCACAGATTTCCGGCAAGCTTGAGACCCGGGAGACAATTACCGGCGTCCCGACGGCCATGGCTTCGATCGCCGGGATGCCAAATCCTTCGTACAAGCTCGGCAAAACATAGGCTTTCGCCCCTTTCATCAGTCCCGGAATTTCTTCATCCGGCAAATAACCTGTAAAAACGACTCTATCCCCTAGCCCCTTTGCCCTAACCCCTAGTTGTTCATTCATCCAACCCCCACGGCCTTCGTCTTTCATGCCCGTGATAACAAGTTTCAAATCAGTTTTTAATAATTTAAACGCTTCTATTAGTCTTTCAATGTTTTTTCTCGGCTGTAAGGTTCCTAAAAACAATAAGTAATCTCCGTATTTTTCGCTTGGTTTAACTTTAGCGTTAAACCTTTCTGAGTCATAACCGGGATACACAACGGTGATTTTTTTAGGGTTGATTTTATACAATTCAATAATATCTTTTTTGGAATTTTCTGAAATTGTGATTATGTGCGACGCCTTGCTCGCCGAATACCGTGTCCAGTATTTTAATTGGTAAAGATCTGACTTTTTAAAAAATTGCGGGAACTTTTCAAAGGCCAGATCCATTATGCAGATGACTGATTTGCAGGGAACAAATAACGGCGCGTAGTGGGTTAAAGAAAATAAGACATCAGGCGGATCAAATAATAATTTTTTTTGCAATCCCGTAAGCGTCCAAAGCTTACGCGGACCAAAAACTTCGTAATTTTGTTTTGGCATATCCGCGAGGGGTGGTTGCGAGAGATAAACAACGTCAGCTTTAAGCCGCTTTAAAATCTCAAAGGCGACTTGATTAATTCCTACCCGGTGCTGGACATTGGCTTCATTGGCATTAATCCCAATTTTCATAACTTTTCTAATCTATAAATGTTTGTCCCCCCTACTTGCCAAGTTTTAGAAATTCTCTTGGGATTAAAACTTCTGATCTCCCAAAGTCCATTATACATTGGTGACTCCGGAGCAACAACATAAAGATGATCGGCAACATCATATTCTGAATACCCCAAAGGTGAGACTTCCAAAAAATACCGTAAATTATTGGCGCGAAAGTCGCCGCCATAAAATGAAACAACATTAAAGGTTAAATCGGGTTTTTCAAGTTGATCATAAGCAATTATTTTTGCCATTTGCCGAACATAATAAGGATTTAAAGCATCAACTGATTTTGGAATTTTTATTAAAATAACCGAGACAATTATCAATATCAATAATATTTTTTTTGGCAATTTAATTGCCAATATGGGAATCAGCCACAAAAAATAATGCCAGGTTAAGCCCCGAGAGATTGGTCCATTTATTAATTCTAATAAACTTCTTGAATATAAAAAATTATATCTCAAGTCAAAAATAATGATTGGTAATAATCCAAAAATAAAACCTAATATTACTTTTGGTCTTAACATAAAAATTAATATCAGGATAGCTGACCAATGCAGTTGCGTCGCTAATCCGGCGAAAAGCCCTGCAAAAAAGTATTTGTTTTTTGACGCGAATATCAGGGCCAGGACGATAAAAAACGGAATAGTGTTTGGATTCCAGGCCCAGCGGTTATAAATGACGGCCAGGGGAAAAACAGCATAAAAAAATCCCGCCGCGGGACTAAAAAAATAGGCCAATAAAGCCGCTGTCAGTCCTCCGATTATCGCCGTCAAAAAATATGGACCAAGAGGATTATAATCAGAAAATTTTAGGGCCGGGGCCATTAGATAATAGTGCAAAGGACCAAAGTAAATGGTTTTGGAACCAATCTGACTTTCCGGTCCCAGAAGAGTTAGTTTCCCATTAAGGATTGATTTTTCTGCCGTCGCATCACGGGCCTCGTCATAACTAAACTGCGCCGTTTCCGGCAAATGCCAGATTCGAAGTAGAACTGCCAAAGCAAAAATTAATAAAACTTTCTTCATGGTTTCAAAATTATCCAGTGAGATGTTTTTAAAAATTCTAATCCCAGAAAGGCCATCAAAACATAAATTGTTAAAAATAACACCCGGTATTTTTTTAGTAAGTCTGACAAAAAAACCATTGGTCCAAACAGGGAAATCGTCAAATAATATGCGGACATATGACCGGGTAAAAAGAAAAAGGGTAAAGCGCCAACAAAAAACCACGAAACACCAAAAATAAACGATTTAAGTTTAAAATTTTTAAAATTTAAAATGACTAATAAGACTAATGCGGCAAATAAGACCAATATAATGTTTTGGTTTCTAATCCCCTCCGGCAAATTAAAAATTCTTAAAGAGTACCATCTAAAAGTCGGTATAAATTTGCCAATTTCGATGGCATAATCTGTTGCTTTAGGAAAGGGAACAAGCATTACTCTTAATGGCAAATATAATGCCGAGACAAGAAAAAAGGGAAAAACTCTCTTAATTTCAATTTTATTTTTGAACCAACTCCATAATAAATATAAGATGGGAAAAACGACAATCAATTCGTTGGTAAATAATCCTAAAATAAAAATTGGAAGGCTGTTAAAATATAAAGCGGCGAAAACGAAAAAAAATGCCAGACTAAAATAGGAGGTCGCTACCCAATAAAACAGCGGAAACAATGAAATGTTGAAGGCAACAAGAAAAACAACAAAATAACTTTTGGTGATTTTATATATGAAATATAACCCCCCGAGAAAAAATATGAACATTAGCGAATGTAAAATAAACGGATCCGAAGATAAACTGTAAAAAAACTGGATGGCGATGGGACGGTAGGGAAAATTGGGAATCGGTTCAAGAAGTTCGCTGGTTTTGGCAATATTTTGCAAAATAAAATCGTCCTGGAAAAACCGCGCAAAAAATGAATCGCGGTATAAAAGAATCAGACCAAAAACAAGACTAATTTCTTTCCAATATTTGCGTCCCGTCATCATAGGTTTTAACAACTTTATAATTTAAATTTACAAATTCCCAGATTTTTTCCGGCTTATAAAGGCTCGGCCTGGTTACTAATATCTCCGGTCTCGCCTTGATAAAGGCGGAGTAATAACTGTCTTTAGTATATTCCATCTGCCATGGCAGCTGGTCAATCCACGGTCTGACTGCCGGTTCAATATTATTTAAAAAATAAATCTGATCCGGGCCGTTTAGAGAATAAATTGTTTTGTTTTTGGGAAGATCGTATCTGACAAGAAATCTGTTTCCGAGATTATAGGTAAAAATCAGAAGCGGAATGACGGCAATAAAAGGCAATAAATACAATATTGGTTTTTTAGCGCAGGCGATCGTAAAAATCGACAGAAAAGGAATCAAATGAAAAAACTCGAACCGCGGAAAAGCAAATAATAAAGTGAATAATGAAAAAATTATAGCTTTTTTATTTTTTGTTAAAAGCAACGGAATTATAAACGCTAAAACCACAAAACTTTGCTTTAATGTTGGCAAAAGCAGATCTCCGGCTTTTGGTAATAAAAACACAAACTTCACTCCCCAATTTAAGAAATCAAATAAAGTATTATTAGTAATTAAGTAAATAAAAAATAACGCGATGAGTATAAAAAACCACAGAGGTTTTTTGAAAACAGACATAAATATTGGCGGTAAAATATAGAAGGCTGTTTGTTTTGTTAAAACACAAAGTCCGAATAAAAATGCCGGTTGTGGCGAATAATAAATTAAAATTATTAAGGGAGTTAAAAAGATATCAAACCAGACGGAGTTGCCGCCAAAGGCCAGATAAGAAATAATAAAAAATATTACCGCGATTAAACTCTTGGATTTTCTAAAAATAAGTAGTGTTGTCAATGCACCGATGATTGTCCCAAAAAGATGAAGAGTTTCCGGACGGTATCCGAAAATGTCATAAAAATATTTCAGGGTGTAAGGCAAAATCGGGGTATAAACCATCGACCAGTCTTTATACGGCAGCCAGCCGAGATGGATAAAATACGGATAATTCATCATCTCCGGCCAGTAGATAAATGGGAAAAGTAAACTTACCAGTACAAAAAGGCTAACGGGAAGAATATAGTTCTTCATAGATTTTAATCATTTCTTGAGCCGATTTCTCCCAACTGAACCTCTCAACTTGTTCCAAACCTTTTTTTGTCATTCCGGCCGTAGAGCCGGAATCCATAACGAATTTTAATTTTTTTGAGATATCATCTACACTAAGAGGGTCAACATAAATGGCCGCCTCTCCTCCCGCTTCCGGCATCGACGAAACATTAGAAGTGATTACCGGACAACCGCAAGCCATGGCTTCCAAAATGGGAATCCCGAAGCCTTCATATAAACTCGGGTACACAAAAGCTTTGGCATTGGCATACAACTCTGGCATTTTACTTTGGTCAACAAAACCCAAAACTTTAATGTTATTAGAGAGATTTTCTTTTCCCCATCCGGGTTTTCCCACAATCCACAATTCTGTATTTTTTAAATTAGCTTTATTAAAAGCTTCGATTAATCGGTTGAAGTTTTTTCTTGGTTCTCTTGTTCCAACAGCCAGAAAATATGACTTTTGAACTTTTAAACTTTTTAAACTTTTAAACTCATCAGAAATTGATGGATAAATTACTTTAATTTTCTCAAGTGGAATCCCCAAAATTTCATTGATATCCCGCTTTGACGACTCGGATATTGTTACAACAATATCCGCTTCTCTTTTGACCCATTCCATTCTCCTTTTTTGGGTTGCAACAATTGACGGGTGAGAAGTCTCGGGATATTTATAAACGACCATATCATAAATCGGGGCAATGATTTTGGCTTTTGACGGCGCCTGTGTCCAGTCGGAAGAATGATAAATATGAAGTTTTCCGGTAAAAGTTTCTATCGGTAAAACGTGTAACCGATTCCACAAAAATTCTAAAACCGTTGGAGGAATCCTCCAAAACCCCTTTTGTGCCCAGCGCAAACTCGAACCAAATAAAACATATTCATTTTTTTTATCAATTTCCAGAATTTTAGCCACCAGATTTTTGGTGTAATTACTTACCCCCGTCTGATAAACTATTTGGCTGATATCAATGCCTATTCTCATATTTGATATTTCCAAACCACAACTCCGTTAAAAACTTTTTCATCGGTTTTTGTATATCCGGAAAGTTCCAGGACGTGACGTAAAAAATCCCGCTGATCGAAAATCTCCTGAACATATCTGATTAAATAAACCGTCCTGTCCTGACCGATATTAATATTATTTACATCATTAACAACAACATTTGGGTTGTAATATTTTAACGGGGCATCCTGCGCCCTTGACGGCATAAAAACCTTATTATTTTGGACATATGCGACTACTCCCCGCCAATCCTCACGATGAAATTGCGGCTTAATATTAAAATAAATCAGACTAATAAGACTAATCAGACAAATTAGTCCAATTAAAATTTTGTTTTTCACTCCCTCAGCTAAAAGCAAGATAAACGCCGGTAAAACAAATAAAAATCTAAAATAAGAAAAGACGGGAATTTTGAGAGAAATAATAAAGCCGATTATTATTGGCAACCCCAGCCATAACCAATTGAATTTATTTTTAGCATTAGACAGAAACCATAAATAAATAACCGAAATAACGGCAAGATACCCGACACTTATCCTCCCGAAAACAAATTTCACAAGAACCATCGGGGCGGATTTTGGCTCAAGCCCGCCGACCACTTGCAACCACATTGCATTGGCCAAAACAGCTTGGGACAACTGTTCTTTTAATAAAAAAAATAAGGGAAATAAGAAAATTATAATTAATATCGATTTGCGTTTATAAAAAAAGAATACCGGTAGCATAAACCAAACTAAATAGTCTGTATAAAGGCCTATTAAGAAAAATAATCCCCACCATAAATAGTTTTTCCTACGGAAAAAGAAAACCGCGGCTGTTACTGCAAAAGCGGCGAGACCATACATTCGCGCTTCTTGGGAATAATAAATTGCCAGTGGATTTAGCGCCATAAATAAGGCCGCTTTTTTACCGCCTAATTTATATATAAAAAAAACCGTTAGTACGCCAAAAATCACCGAGGGCATTCTTAAAGCAATTTCCGAATAACCAAAAACATTTGTCCAGAGTTTTAAGATT
Organism: uncultured Gammaproteobacteria bacterium; assembly: GCA_964359405.1. Taxonomy (GTDB): domain Bacteria; phylum Patescibacteriota; class Microgenomatia; order JAMCZE01; family JAMCZE01; genus CAYHSW01. The sequence continues at coordinate 6,897 of CAYHSW010000018.1, forward strand.
AAATAATATAACGGCGGATGGAAATCGCCTAAGGAAAATTTAGGGATAATATCCAAAAGGGGAAGATTTTTCACTGTAATGGCCGTTATCGCCTCATCAAGCCATAATGACTGGTTTAAATTTATTAGCCTTAAAATAAAACCTAAGATTAAAATTATAAAAATCATTTACTTTTTGGTTCGTTAAAAAACGACAGAATAACACTCGTAAATACTGCCGTGTTAAAAACTAATTTAAATTTAAAAAATCCAATGTTAGATATTTTTGTTATCGCCATCAATGGATTATATCTCAATAAATTATAAACTTTTCTTATTAAATTTTTAGTTAAAAACTCGTTTTTCCCAAACCATCTCGCCTGCTTCCAGACTTCCTGATACGTTTCCGGGCTGCGATGATAGTAAACCGCATCGTCAACCGCAACCGGAAATTTATTTAATTTCTCGGCAATTGTCCAATCATCCGTATAACCGACGTTAACATTAAACCCCCCGGCTTTATCAAACTCTGATTTTAATATTGCCCGGAAAACTTTATTTTTAACTTCATCTGCTTTTTTACCTTCAATTTTTTCCAATAAATTTTTCCCAAGTTTGTAAACTCCTGTTGGTTTTTGGGAATACCCTCGCGGCTCCATTTTTTCAACGCTTCGTCCAAAAGTTAAATTCCAATACCGGGCAATCGGTTTATCTTTATTTAACAAGAATTCTTGGGTCGAGTATGTGCCGATAATATTTTGATTTATTAGTTTACAAAGTTTTTCGATAAAATCCGGAGCAAATTCCATGTCCGCGTCAACAAATACAAGGGTCGGACCCTTGCTGTGGCTTGCCCCAAGGTTCCGCGCCGCGCCCGGACCCTGATGACTTTGTTTGTGAGTCGCAAATTTATCCGACCCATCCGTTGAGCCATCATCGACGACAATAATTTCCATCTCAGAAATAACCGTCTGGTTTTTTAGACTTGCAAGACAGTTTTTAATGACTGCAATCTCGTTATAAACTGGAATAATTATTGAATATTTCATACGTCATTCTGGCCGCGGTCCAGAATCCTTTTAAACAATTCATCATATTGCTTCGCAATATTATCCCATGAAAATTTTTCGGCTTGTTTTCTTGGAATATCTCCCCAATCTTTGTCCAAGGCTTTTTGCAAAGCCCCGGCATATTCACCCGTATTTTCAGGATCAACCAAAATCCCGGCATCGCCGACAATTTCCCTGCGAATCGGGTCATCAGAAGCAACGACCGGTTTATTACAAGCCATGGCTTCGACAAAAACAATTCCGAAAGATTCATAGCCGAACGGCGCCATGGTTACACAATCAGCGGCGCTATAAAAAGAAGGCATTTCTTCCGGCTTTACATATCTCGTCTGAAAACGTCCGGGCAAGAGGTCTCCCGCCAGCTTTTCCAGACTGCTTTTTGACTGCCCGTCACCCATAACTAAAAGACTGCCTGACTTTAGTTTCCCAACGGCTTTAATGGTTAAATCAACTCTTTTGGCCGGTTCGAGGGCCGCGACACAAACAAATAGCGGTCTTGGCAAATTAATTTTTGCCGGCAAAATTTCGGGTCGGTATGTATTAAGATTTACCCCGTTATGAATAACAGACACCGGCACACCAAATCCGGCTTCTTTTGCCCAAACTGCCGCGTGACGACTCAGGGCCACAAATACATCGGGTCGACACCATAAACTAATACGGTCATCCCAACCCGGCCCGGACTGTCCGGCGATAATAAGTTTTTTATGATTAAGCCAAGTCCAAATCCGGCAAAATAAACTAACCCATCCCGAACCGGCAATAACAACAATGTCCGTATCTTTCTCCATTAGTTTTAAAGCTTTTAGTGTAAATTCCCCCTGCTTTCGATTCCAATAATCAAGATAAAAACGACGAATAAAATTGCTTAAAGAAAAATCTCTCAATAATGATTTAGAGAGACTGCGAAGTCCATTTTCTTTTGACCAAGAAGCATCGATTTTTACTTGAACTGTTTTATATTTTGTTCCGGTCAATTCCGGTCCACCCTGATATACCACAACAGTATTATTTTTGGCGAGACCGTTTGCCAATTCATGCACAAATGTTTCTACCCCCCGATAGACAATCCCGCTAGAACAACTTATAAATGCAATTTTCATTTTAGTTTTCTATAAATACCTGCTAAGGCCGCGATTCCCTCATATATTTTATCCCTTTTGGCAAAGTTTTGATTTTGAAAAACTTCAGGAAGATTTTCAGATTTTATTCCCAGATCATAAACTCTTTTGCGAAAGCCCATGACGGGGGATTCCGATGACGATCTTTTCAAATGAGTCATGTGCCAGTAATAGCCATCAAAAAATGCCAGGGAGTTTTTATCTGTCGAGTCAATGCATTTTTCAAGCGGGTATTCCCCTTCCCACTTAACAGATTTTCGATACGCCCGAATGTTTAAACTCCCTCTCATTCCGGCAATCTCATAATTACCGCTATTTCTATAATGATAGACATCCCCAACACAGTTTCTGGTTCGCAAATATGTGGCTAAAATATTTTTGGGTTGCTTTAAAGTAAATTCTAAATAATCAGTTAAAATTTTTTGGTTCCACACTTCATCCCCGTCTAAAAGCAAAAACCAGTCAGTTTTTGTTTTCACGATCATTTCGTTACGCAAGGCGACGTAATCAATCTTATTAACTAATCCTTTTTCTTCGAATTTATATGGAGTGAGAATTTCTCGGGTTTTATCTGTTGATCCCGTATCGTAAATAATATAATCGGAGACGTAAGGAAGAACCGACTCGATGGCAAATTTCAGAAATTGATCCTCATTGCGAAGAATTATATGGGCAGTTACGGGATAAGTCATACTTGTTGTTTTATTAGCTGCGCCAATTCTGTCAAAAAACTACCATATAAGCCTCTGTAATTTAACGGTAAAAACTGATTTAAATCGGTGGTAAAATCCTCCGGTTTTAATAAAGAAATTTTTTCCGCCAAAAGATTTTTTGAAAATATAATTTCGGGATAATATTTCATTTTTTCTTCTACCATATCCCAAGGAATGTTTTCCCCGCTTTTAAGTAAAAACCAAAGATCAAATATATCGCGGTTTTTATTTC